>JBDSHM010000034.1:0-6423 GCA_039918495.1 Sulfuriferula sp.
ACCATCCGCCCTATATCTTCTTCAAATATGATGGCAAAGATTGGAAGCGTATTAGTCTGGAAGAGTTTCCGGTAGTGCTCACCAAAACCAACATCATTGTGGGCAGTCCGCCAACTGACTTGCTCAAGCCGTTTTATACCGTAGCGCAAGTCGAAGAACAGAATCGCGACATTCAGGCGGAGGGATACAAGACCATCATCCGCAAGCCGTTTGCGATAGAAGAAAATCGTTGTCCAAATCTGATCCCAATCAAAGGCGGAGGATGGGAAACGCCTGGAGGTTATTAAATCAATAAAATCAATTGTTATTCCATCAAACGGGCAGAGTAAAAATTGATTTATTGACCTCTAATTTTCTAGTGATGGAGAAAATGAAGGAAACTCACTCGGAGAGGGGGCAGCATGAACGACGGAAATGGGCTGTTGAAAATATTCAAAATAATCGACCTGATATTGGTCTTGGGCGTAAGCATGAACGCGTGTTCCGGGTCGAAAATCTGGCAGGAAGAAGTGCTGCTGCACGATGGTGGTACGATTGTCGTTGACCGGTCAGTTGAATATGGGGGGCGACATGAGATCGGGCAGAGTCCGCCATTCAAAGAGCAAACCCTTACTTTTACTTTGCCGAATACCAAAGAGCCGGGGTCAGGTCTTGCATTAACACATTTTCCTCTGCCATACTTCTCTCATGGCACGCCCTTTACGACTTGAACTGGCAGGCGCTCTTTACCACGTTACCTCACGGGGTGATGGTCGGGAGGATATTTACCTGTTGGACGCTGACCGCGAGGTGTGGCTAGCCGTATTGGGGCAGGTCTGCATGCGCTTCAACTGGGTGTGCCACGCATGGTGTCAGATGAGCAATCACTACCACCTGCTGATTGAAACGCCGGAAGCCAACCTGGCACAAGGGATGCGCCAGCTCAACGGGGTTTATACGCAACGCTTCAACCGCCTGCATAAACGAGTAGGGCATGTATTTCAAGGCCGGTATAAAGCCATCCTGGTAGAACGCGATAGTTACCTGCTGGAACTGGCACGCTACATCGTGCTCAATCCGCTACGGGCCGGGATGGTAAAGCGCCTTGAGGCCTGGCCATGGAGCAGTTACCTCGCCACCTGTGCTCAGGCACCTGTGCCGGAGTGGTTACAAACTGACTGGGTCCTGGCGCAATTCGGACGGCAGCGCGCCCGCGCGATTCGCAATTACGTTGAGTTTGTGCATGAAGGGGCACACTTGCCGAGCATATGGTCACAGTTGCAGGGGCAGATTTATCTGGGTTCGGACGCCTTCGTGACAAAGATGCAAATTCAAATTGAAAAGCAATCGGCGCTGGATGAAATACCACGCATACAGCGACGAGGACTGACCCAACCGTTGGCGGACTTTGAGCGGCGCTTCGACCGCAATGAGGCCATGGCACGTGCGTACCTTTCAGGTCAGCACACGATGGCTGCGATAGCACGGCACTTCGGCGTTCACTACACGACTGTGAGCAGAATAGTGAGCGCCCATGAAGATTCATCAAAGTGATAATGTGATAATGAAAGACCTGACCCCGGTGTTCGTGGATCCAGGAAATTAAATTTTCTGATTGCTTAATGGTGTGCCAAATAGATGAATCAGTGAAATAGTAGAGAAGGTTGCTTTATACTTCAATGATCTTTTTTGGTTCGGCTCTCAGGGAATTCCAAGAAGAATGTCGAGATTCTGAACGGTATTCATATGTTTATATTTAAGTTCCTTGAACGCCTCGAATCCAGCGTTTAAAAATTGTTTTGAGAATATCCCACCAGAGACGATTACTTGTTCAATAAGCGGTGATCGATAGGTTAATAACTTCGATTTATATTCGACGCGCTCATCTTTTCTACCAAAGACTTTGTTTATGGCGGAATGATGCATTTCAAAGTGAGCGTTGTCTGGGAATTCATATCTTGAATAGTGCATTACGGCTATTTGTAATATCGAACTTACAGCAGCCTTTGGCCCCATATGCGTCGCGCTGACGGTCCCCTTCTCAATATTTAAAGAAGAATAAATTCTCTTGAAATATCTTGTTGCGTGCGTTATTCCGACTTTTCGCTTCACACCTATTTCAGAAAATAGAAGTTCAAGTTGTGGGACGATTAACTCTCGTTCGACTAGATCAGGATTGATTTCCAACAACAACTCAATGACATTGTCAGACCTGATATTTGGCCAATATCGATCTATAAGTCTTCTTTGGATGTCAGGTGCAGCCGAAGAAATTTGTAATGCCACAAAATACTCTTGAAAAGACCGATGAGAAAATGTGATTTCGAGGCCATCTTCGACTAATAAACAGGCAGCACTAAGCAGGTCTGTTAGATATTCTTCGGGCTTAAAGTTCAGCTGTAAACTATTAATACATTTTTCAATAAAACTCAAGCATTGGGACCTAGACATTTTAAACAGTCGCTTCTCGTATGTCTGCAAAGCAAAAAGTGAAAATACTCTAGAGAAATCCTGAATATCTAATGATGTTAGTCTTTTGCGGCTGAACCCGCCTTTATTTGCATCGTGCCGCTGAAATAATGCCTCATATGCTTGATTATAGAAAATACTGAGTTTTGATGGAATTTCGGCATTCTCACCATAAGTAAGTAGCATGATTGATAACAAAAGTGGGTTCGATAAGAACGATTCATGCTTCTTAAATAATCCCTTAGCAAGATCAGAGCAAAACTTTTCTTTTATTTCATTATCAAATGGTAATTTTTCGACGAGTTTTAAAGCCAAATCAAGATTAAGAGGTTGTATTCCAAATACAGAAAAATCCTCAATTCCATTGAAGACATCATCTGGCCTTGAAGATAAGAAAATTGGACATCTAGAGAACTTTTTTGATAAGGCGGTTATTTGATTAACTAATTTTTTTCGAGATGTCGGGTTAACTTCGTCATAACCATCGAAGAAAAAACAAAAATGGCCAGCGTGCTTAGCACGTTTTACGTAATCCCCCGAAATATTAAAACCAAAATTGTCAAGGGTGTAGTCTATAATTTCATCAAGAGTTTTGTCGTCAGTATTCAAATCTCTTAGCTCAATCAATATAGGTGCATATGTTTTGTCTCTAATGCAGTCAAGAAATAGATGCTTCATGAGTATTGATTTTCCGCTACCACCAGAGCCTGTAATTACTATACGTTTCGACAATTCGACACATTCTCTAAAAGATGGGGCAGATATAGTAATATTCCCACAGGCAATGCCTGTTGGTACATAGTATGTATATAAATCAACCGGTTCATTACGAATAAAAAATGATTTTCCTTTGGAGTATTTTTCTCGTGTTGTGGACAAGTAATTTGTATAGGCGGATTTAAGCTTCACCTGTATAACTGCATTAGTCACGCCAACCACTTGCTTACCTATGGCCCATATTTTATCGATATTTTTTGCGACAAAATCGGCTACTAAAACCTTGCCTTCATCCACCAATATGACTCCTTTTGTTAATATATTTGCTGCATTTTTGTTTGATATTCCACGCCGTGAATGTTACGCAGATGAGCTGTGGATACTTACCAAAAAATTCCATGTGTAATTTAAGCTTTTTTCGCTCTTACATCAAATTTTTAAACTGTTTTATTTCGATGATCCAAGCGCTTGCACAGAAGGATGATGCAACGACGGGAATGCGCAAGTCAAAATATGCTTGAGATAGTGATACCGCGTAAAGGGGCCACATCTTGTAAGGCAACACTATTGCACTAGCCTCACCGCATGAGCCGCCCTCTTCATTTGAATATCCTGGCGCGATTTACCACATCACCTCGCGTGGCAACGCGCGGCTCAGGATTTTCTGGATGACACTGGCTGGGTAATTTTCTCTCTGCACTGACTTTGATCATTGAAGGTTTTGGCTGGCTGAGCCATACCTGCTGCCGAATGGGAAATCTCGCCCACCTTCTTCTCAAAAATTAGCAAAGACATACCGTAACTGTTCAGACCCTTGCTGTTTGTGAAGAACCTGCAAATTCGTATCGCCTGAATGGGCGTCTCATCTCTCTGCGTGAACCTAAGTGCGGTAACGCACAGATAACGCGGCTTCAATCAACTAAATTGCAAACGCTGCTATGAATAGCCATACGTAATGGTTGGCGATTTGTACGACACTTTATGACTTGAGGAGAGAAATATGTCCCGCATTACACGCACACTGATGGCGCTATCCTGCACTGTCGTTGCAGGCCACGCACTGGCCGCCGAACTGGATACGCGTTTGTATCTGACCCCATCGGTCAATTTCACCGTTACCGATAGCGACTGGTACCACAAGCAGGGCATCGACAATGATTTCGGCTTTGGTCTCGGCGTAGGTAAGGCAATCAGCCAGAGCTGGAATCTGGAATTGAATGCCAACTACGCTGCGTACAACATCAAAAATTCGACGGGTACGCTCAAGAACACCGGGCTGGGGCTGGATGCGCTGTACATCTTTAACCGTAACGCCAGCTTCACGCCTTATGCGGTGGTTGGAGTAGGTGGCGTGCAGACGCGTGCGCCGGGCATTTCCGAAACCAACTGGGCGGCTAACGCTGGCGTAGGCGCAATGAAATGGATCAAGGATATTGCGGTGCGCGGCGACGTGCGTTACCGCTATATTAATGAAGTGGGCGGCGTGAATCCGGGTGACTGGGTTGCCACGGTGGCGTTGATGATTCCGCTGGGTTCGAAACCTGTCCCGCCCGCACCCGCACCCGAGCCACAGCCTGTAGCGCAGCCTGCGCCGGAACCGATGCCGGCCCCCGCGCCTGCGCCTGTCGAGCAAGCCCCGGTTGAGCGTCCTGCTCCGCAGACAAAAATCATCCTCGAAGGCACCAATTTTGACTTTGACAAGGCGACTTTGCGCCCTGCCGGTAAGGCCAAACTCGATGAAAATGTGAAAGTCTTGACGACGTATCCGGATATTAATGTCGAGATCGCTGGCTATACGGACAGTATCGGTACTGCGAAATACAATATGGGCCTGTCCAAGCGCCGTGCTGCGACAGTTAAGAAATATCTGGAAAGTAAAGGCATCGCCGATAGCCGCATGACCACCAAAGGCTTTGGCGAAACCCACCCGATTGCCAGCAACAAAACGGCAGCAGGGCGTGCCCAAAATCGTCGTGTTGAAATCCTGATTCTCAACTGATTGATTGCAGGTGATGCAAAGCCGGGTGGCGTAAGCTGCCCGGCTTTTTTATTGCCTGTTGATACGAGGCTACACAGGAATGAAATTCAGACTACAGCGTCGCGGCTCTACGCCCCCACAACCAGACATATTGCGCACCGGAAGCCAGCGCGGTAAACAGCACCAGATAAAACAATGGCAATAGCCATGGGGTCAATGGCAGGAGGCCGGCGGCATCGGCAATGACCAGTCCCGCCAGGGCGAATTCCAGCAGGGTGTGCAACTTGCCCAGCCAGGTGGGCGTGACTTCCAGATGTCCGGCACGATGCCGATAAGCCAGCGCACCACCGATGATCACGGCATCGCGCAATACAATGGCGCTGAGCAGCCAGCCCGGTAGCAGCGCAAGCCAGACCAGTACGGCCAGTGTGGACAGCAGCATCAGCTTGTCGGCGATGGGGTCGAGCAAGGCGCCCAGTTCCGTGTGCTGGTCGAGGATGCGCGCGAAAAAACCATCCAGCGCATCGCTCAGCGCTGCCGCGATGAATACCCATAGTGCCCAATCGTAATAGCCAACGGTCAGCAGCCATACCACGACCGGCACCAGGATCAGGCGCAGCAGGGTGATGCTGTTGGGAATATTCAGTTGTCGGACAATCGGATGCATTGAACCTCCTCAATGCATTACATTCTCCCACAGTTTTTGCAGGCGTTTAACCGATACCGGCTGCGGGGTTTTCAGTTCCTGCGCGAAGAGCGAAATACGCAGTTCCTCCAGTTGCCAGCGGAATTCATCCAGCGCAGGATCGTCGATTGCGGCCTTGCGGTGCTTGTCGAGACGCGCACGGTATTGGGTGGTGAGCGACACGAGGGCGGTGGTGTGGCGCTGGTCATGTTCCAGCCGTGCGGGCAGTTTGGACAGGCGCACATTGATGCCTTTGAGATAACGCGGCAGATGCTGCAGGCGTGTCCAGGGCGTCGTGCTGATAAAGCCCGCATGGATCAGATGCGACAATTGATCCTGAATGTCCTTCACCACATGCGGCCACGGCGCCTTGAGTTTGCCCTGAATCTGCGTGTACTCGTCCAGCACCTGTCCGACGGTGCGCGAGAGCGCATCCGCCACGGTTTTGAGGCGCGCCCGCGCTTTGGATAATTGAGCCTCGAACTGCCGTTGCGTGCGCGGCAATTCGTCATCGCCCAGACAGGCGCGTTCGGCGATGGCGCGAATGAGTTCCTCGCGCAGGCTGTCGGCGCCCCCCAAGCTGCGGTAGGCCAGC
>JBDSHM010000035.1:0-3492 GCA_039918495.1 Sulfuriferula sp.
GATTCAGTCCGGCCAATTGCTTCAAAATACTGCGAAACGCACCACTGGGCGTTGCCACCAGAATCAGCCCGGCATGTGCCACTGACTCAGGCAGATCAGCACTAAGGCAAATCGTGTCTGGCAATGCAATGCCCGGCAGATAACGTGGATTGGTGCACGTCGCTTTCATGCCGGCAATCTGATCGGCATCCCGCGCCCACAAGGTAACTGAATGACGGGAGGCAAGCGCCACCGCCAGCGCGGTACCCCAGGCACCCGCGCCGAGAATTGCGATATTCATACGCCCCACACCTGATTAAGCTTGACGTAGCCGCTGCTATTGTCGGGCAATAGCACTTTCACCCAGCCACCGGGCAAAGTCGCCTGCCATTCCAGCATGACGCCTTTTTGAGCACGTGCGACCAGGGTGGCGCCGTCCTGCGCTGCACCGCGTATATCCGCCTGTGCCGCCGTCACTACCAGCATGCGCTTGCTGGCGGCAGCCACTTTATCGGCTTCGATCCATGCCAGTGCGCCACTGCTGTCGCGCACTTTCAGCCAGTGATCCACACTGACGACCACATCGACCGGATAACCATTGCCGACCACAAACAGCTTCTTGGCCATGCTGGAAGGCGCGTCATATAAAATCGCCGTCGGTGCGGCAACCGCACGATAATCAATCGCCTGCGCAGGCAGGGCGAACCACACGGACAATAGCAATATCAGGCGTAGCTGTTTCATATCAGTTGAGCGGCGTGCCCGGCGCCGGGGCTTGCTGCTGTTGCATGTACATGGCTTCAAAATTAACCGGATTGAGGATGACCGGCGGGAACCCGGCACGACTCACCACATCGGAGATGGTCTCGCGCAAATAAGGGAAAACAATATTCGGACAACCGATACCCAGCACTGCATCCATCTGATCTGCCGGCACATGTTCGATACGGAAAATTCCCGCTTGGGCAGTTTCCACCAGAAACATGATCTTGTCGCCGAGCTTGGCGGTAATGGTGGCTGTGAGCACGACTTCAAACACACCGTCTCCGACACTACTGTTCTGCGTGGCAAGTTGTACATCGATCTGGGGCGCTTCACGCTCGAGAAAAATTTGCGGTGCATTGGGTACTTCCACCGACATGTCCTTGACGTAAAGTTTCTCGATTCCGAAAACGGCTTGCTGCTGCTCTTGCTCACTCATAGTCATTCCCTAATGGTCAAAGCGCTAATTTTAACCCGGTCGGGCTGCATTTGTGTGACCGGTTTACCGGTAAGGCGTTCGATAGCATTGAATCTTTATCGCATCGCCGTTGTCTGTTGCTTCGGCAGTCATCAATCGTTTCACCGCAAAGGTATAAGAATATGGATTGGAACCATGAACTCCTCGACAGTATCGTCTGGCTTGGCAAGGCGTTTTCCATCAGCATGCTGGGCATGACTGCAGGCATTGCGTTGCTCGGCAGCTTCACCGCCTGGGGACGACAATTCCGCCGCCTTACCTGGGAATTTTTTAGTCCCCGACGCACGCTTTGGCCGCTCGCCGGCCTGACGCTAATCGTGCTGATGACCCTGTTTTCCGTCCGCATGAACGTGCTGTTCTCATTCTGGTATAACGGCTTTTATACCGCCATGCAAAAACTCGACGCCAAGGCATTCTGGTTCATGCTGCTGGTGTTCGCGATACTGGCGACCGTACACGTGACGCGCACACTGTTCAACTTTTATCTGCGCCAGGCATTCCTGATTCACTGGCGCGCCTGGCTAACCGACAATCTGGTGGAACGCTGGCTGGCACATCAGGGCTATCACCGCAGCCAGTACGTACCCAATGCGCCCGACAACCCGGATCAACGTATCCAGCAGGATGTGGAGAGCTTTGTCAGCAGTTCGCTGGCGCTGTCGATGGGCCTGCTCGACGCTGTCGTTTCGCTGTTCGCGTTCACCATCATTTTGTGGGGACTGTCAGGTGCGCTGGCGCTGTTCGGCTTCGAGATTCCGCGCGCCATGGTTTTTCTGGTCTACCTCTATGTGATCATCGCCACCGTGTTCGCAGTATGGATCGGACGTCCGCTGATCCGCCTCAGTTTTCTGAGCGAACAACTCAACGCCAACTTTCGTTATGCCTTGATCCGTATGCGCGAATACGGTGAGAGCATCGCTTTCTTTCGCGGCGAGACCGTCGAACGCGGCAATCTGCTGACGCGGTTTGCCGGCGTGATCCAGAATATGTGGGCGATTGTTTATCGCTCGCTCAAATTCCAGGGTTTCAACCTCGCCATCAGCCAGGCCGCCGTGGTGTTTCCATTCATCGTGCAGGCACCCCGCCTGCTTGCGGGCAAGATCACCCTGGGCGACATGATGCAGACGGCTCAGGCCTTCGGTCAGGTGCAGGATGCGCTGTCCTTCCTGCGCAGTTCGTACGACGAATTCGCCGGTTACCGTGCCGTACTCATTCGTCTCACCGGCTTTCTCGACAGCATGGATGCCGCCGCCCTGCTCCCTTCCGCGCACATCGTACCCAGCCAGCACAGCGTCACCATCGAAGCGCTCACGGTGCGTACGCCTGCGCAAGTTACGCTGGTAGAAAACCTAAACCTCAGCCTGACTGCCAATACTGCGCTGCTGATACGCGGCCGCTCCGGCATCGGCAAAACCACCCTGTTACGCGCGGTCGCCGGTCTGTGGCCTTATGTGGACGGCAGCGTGACGCGCCCAGTTCAAAAACAGGCGCTGTTCCTGCCGCAAAAACCCTACCTGCCGCTTGGCACCTTGCGCGGTGCGCTGTATTACCCGGCCAGCCCGCTGCTCGGCGAGCAAGCCGCCAACGTTCTGCAACAATGTCATCTTGGTCACCTTGCCGCCCGACTGGACGAGACGGCAGACTGGGGCAGCATCCTGTCGCTGGGCGAACAGCAGCGCCTGGCTATCGGCCGTGCGCTACTGGGACAACCGCAGGTGGTATTTCTGGACGAAGCCAGCTCAGCCATGGACGAAGGCCTCGAACACACCATGTATCGGCTGTTGCGCGAAGCTCTGCCCAAATCGATTCTGGTCAGCGTCGGCCACCGCAGCAGCTTGCTGGAATTTCATACGCAGGAACTGACGCTGCTGGGTGAGGGCAAATGGCAGTTGAGTGCTTTGGTGTAGCGAATTACGCACTGACGGCAGCGCGATGGACAGATAGTGGGGGTCAGCGCGCAAATCGCTTATCATTGGCCGATGGAAAAATGCCGCACGCCACACCTGCCAACCCGTCCAGAGCAGGCCGCCGCCCCCACGCTGGAGGCCAAGGTCGCGTTCCTGAAACGGCCGGACGCTTACCCTGAAGCACCCGCGCAGGTGGAAGCGGTGGAGACCCACATGTCCTGGGTCTTCCTCACCGACACCCATGCCTACAAGCTGAAGAAGCCGGTGCGCTACGCCTATCTGGACTTCAGCACCATCGAGGCGCGCCGTCTGGACTGCGAGCGGGAGTTGCGGCTCAACCGCCGTCTGGCTGCCGACGTCTATCTG
>JBDSHM010000036.1:0-7245 GCA_039918495.1 Sulfuriferula sp.
GTTGCCCACAAATCGGTACTGCCATGTCCGATGCCGGCGAGCGCGTGAACAGCTGTCGCATAACGTGTCTGTTCACGCAATTCAATCATGCCCGGAGGATGCTGTTTGCCATGCATACGGGCGATGCGGGTAATGCTGATGGCCGGCATACTGTAATCAAGCCGGGCTAAAACATCATCGGCCGCCACACAATCGTTGCATACCAGCGCCATATCACACCCGGCATTCAATGCTGCTGCCACACGTGCCACCATATCCCCTACTACGCTGGCGCCTTTCATGGAAAGGTCGTCACTGAAAACCGCACCATCAAACCCCAGTTCGCCGCGTAATATCTGTTTTAACCAGATAGTGGAAAATCCGGCCGGTTGGCTGTCTACCGCAGGGTAAATGACATGGGCAGGCATCACCCCGCTCATGCCATAGCCTGCCATACGGCGAAACGGCACCAGATCGGCCTGTTCGATATCGGCATAGCTGCGATCATCTATCGGGATATCCAGATGCGAATCGGCACGTACGAAACCATGGCCGGGGAAATGTTTGCCGACGCTGCCCATTCCCGCATCTTTAAGCCCAAGCATGAGTTGATGCGCGAGATCGGCAACGGCATCCCCTTCGCTGTGAAAGGCGCGATCGCCAATCACACCCGATGCGCCGTAATCCAGATCCAGGACAGGCGTAAAACTCATATCCACACCGTGAGCGCGCAATTCTGCTGCCAGCACAAAGCCGCATTCGCGTGCCAGCCGACGCGCCTCGGCAGGGTGCTGATCCCATATTCGTCCCAGTTCGCGCATCGGCGGCAGCACCGTAAATCCTTCCCGAAAGCGTTGCACCCGCCCGCCTTCGTGATCTACCGCGATGAGTAAATGCGGTGTGCGCAGCGCGTGGATTTCAGTCGTCAACGCGATGAGTTGCGCAGAAGACTGATAATTACGCGCGAACAGAATTACGCCGCCGACCAACGGATGCATAAGACGGCGGCGATCTTCATCGGTCAGTGCCACGCCCGGTACGTCGAGCATAATGGGGCCAAGGCTCATGGTGTAGTTTCCAGTATCACAAAAGCAATAACGTAATCGGATTCGTCGCTGATGGAAAGATGCGCACGCGTTACACCGCGCTTTGTCATCCAGGATTGCAGATCGGCGGCAAACACCAGCTCGGGTTGCCCCAACAGGGTATGTTGCACATGAATATTACTTAGTGCTACCGGACTGCGCAGACCCGTGCCTGCAGCTTTTGCCAGCGCCTCCTTGGCGGCAAAGCGCTTGGCAAGAAAACGCGCGCCGTCGGATTTGCACGCAAATTCAGGCCATTCCTGCGGTGCAAGAATGCGTTGCACCGCACGTTCGCCGTGGCGTGCCAATAGCCGCGCCATGCGTTTCACCGCCACCATATCCGTGCCGATGCCATAAATCATCAGGCACTCACTTTCACGGGCAGCCCGCATGCGCGGATTTTTTCCGCAAATGCGTCAAGCCACTCCACCGGCAATGCCGACAAACGTGGCGCCTCGGGTTGCTGGGAGACTCGCGCCAGACCATACAGCAAGACGCCTCGCACGGGCACAGCTTCATCCACCACCCGCCGTATAAAATCCAGATAGGCCCTCTGTTCCAATTCGGATGGCGCCGCGTTATCCATCGCAAATATGCATGTTTGCAGCCACGTGGGACATAAACCGGCGGCAATTTTCAAGTTGGCAAATACGCGCTCCGGATTGAGTTCAGCGTGGTTGATGAGGCGCAGACCCTCGCGCGTGGCGCTGTCCAGCTTGAACCAAACTTCACCATTGAGCGCGGACATGCGGCTCAAACCATCCTGCACGTAGGTCTTATCCACCAGGCTGCCGTTGGTAATCAGAACCAGCTTGATTTTCCCGATGAGATTGAAGCGTGCCATCACATGCCCAATCAGCTCAATGATCTCGACAAAGGTTTTGGCACTGGTGGGTTCGCCATTGCCCGACAAGGCAATATCGTTAATACGGCGCGCATTTTCCGGCACGCGCGTGGCCATGAAATCGCCGCGCACCAACTCGCCCAGAAAACCGCTCAATTCGTGTTCGAGTAGCGTCAGATCGATTTCCGGCGCCGTGCCGCGCGTAAGTTCCGGCACCTGGCAGTAGATGCAGCGCCAGTTGCAGGCATTGTTGGGATTGAGATTGATGCCGACCGACACCCCACCCGCCCGCCGCGATACCACCGGATAGACATAAGTCATGCCGGCTGCGTCGCGCGAATGATCAGTTGGTGTCAGAGGCTGGTTCGATGTATCCACGATGATAGATGGCGCAACCATGTCCGCCATGCCTTAATTTGAAACCACTCAAAAAACTTATCAGAAGCATCACCCATATGG
Source organism: Sulfuriferula sp. (assembly GCA_039918495.1). GTDB lineage: Bacteria > Pseudomonadota > Gammaproteobacteria > Burkholderiales > Sulfuriferulaceae > Sulfuriferula. The sequence continues at coordinate 2,368 of JBDSHM010000036.1, forward strand.
TCGGCACTTGCCGGTCTGAGCGATGAGCGCAATTGTATCATTGCAACCGGCTGCAAATGCTTTCCGGTGGGGCTTGCACCCAAATAACAAGCATAGTTTCACTCATTCTCATCCGAAGTGTCTGTTGGTATCCGCACTGTGGCTGCCTGACAGCTGTGAAATTTTATAAAGATGCAGAGAATACCGTTTTTAAGACGCAGATTAAGAGTGATTTTGTGAGCATAATAGCGATGCTACAATCCAAACAAAACCATCAAGGGAACCCCATGCGCACACTATTTTTTGCGGTTGCTTTAACCAGCTTATCCACTTTGGCCTCTGCTTCCGGCTTCACACTTTCCAGTCCGGAAATAAAGGCCAACAGCACCATACCCAAGCGTTTCGAGTTCAATGGCTTCGGTTGTTCAGGTGAAAATAAATCACCTGCGCTGAAATGGAGTGGTGCTCCCGAGGACACAAAAAGCTTCGCCGTGACCGTATACGATCCCGACGCACCCACCGGTTCGGGCTGGTGGCACTGGGTGGTCATTGATATTCCGTCTAACGTCACTGAACTTCCGGCAGGGACCGGGGTTACCAATAGTTCGACTTTGCCAAAAGGCGCGGTACAAATTCGCGATGACTACGGCGTCGCAGCATGGGGAGGCGTTTGCCCACCGCAGGGAGACAAACCACATCGCTATATTTTCACTGTATACGCGCTCAAAGCCGACAAACTCGATGTTCCTCCCGATGCCTCTGCTGCGCTGACGGGATTCATGATCCATGCGAATACGCTAGACAAAGCCAGTTTCACTGCAAAATACGGACGTAACAAGTAATCAAATCAAACGAATGGGGAGGACAAATACTCGTTCTTCCCATTCAATCAATACTGCCCCGAATAAAAACGGGAGCCGAAGCTCCCATTAATTGCACACACAATCACAATTATGCTGCGTTGGCTTTCTTGCGACGGAAAGCATTCAGACCGACAAGGCCGATTCCAAAAAGCGCAAGCGATGCTGGTTCAGGAACACTGCGATCCAAAACAACATTATCAAACTGGGAATAGGGAGAATCCTGTCTCCAGGTCACCGAGTCGAGATTATTAAATCCGCTCAAAAGGAAGGTCTGGAATGCGTAAGTATTATTCAACGTAAAGGAAGTATTTACAGAACCACCACCATGTACATTACCGACAAATGAAACCGTCGCGCCCGGACTGTACATCGTAGACACAGGAGCCAAATCGATCGCGGAAAAATCGAATGTCCCGCCCCCGATTTTTGTAAGGGTTGTTATACCGCCACTGTAATTGTTAAACAGGCTGGCAGAACCGAAATACCAAGCAGTATTGCCTTGCTGTGCAGAAGCAAACTGACCAGCAGACAAGTTGAAGCCATTTTCATTGTAGGAAGTTAAAGACTGAAAACCGCCTCCCACTTGTTCAAGTGAATCAAAGCTTATGGTTGTTGCACTTGCCGACATGGCAACGGCCGACAGTGTGGAAACGAAGATCAGTGTTTTTACTGCCGTTTTCATTTTTGTTGTCATTTCGTATAAATCAATATTAGGGTTGTAAAATTGCCAACCCTTACATAGCAAAAGCTGAGCCAAAGCTATCAAAGCAGTTCGACTAGCCTTCAGACGGTACACAACATTGATTGTTGTAAATTACCGCAAGATTTTTTTTATACGAATCCGTGATCTGATCAGAACATCCTGAAGGTGAGATGCCGTCAGTTTAATGATTGTTTTCAACACACACTTACCGTTAAAACACTCGGATCTTGCCTCTACCAGGAACTGATAAGTTGGCCGCCAGTATTTTCTGCCACAAAAAGCTGGCCAACAAAAAAAACTCACCTCAATCGACACTTGGCTGGACCGGGTTCCATCTTCATATTCCTTGCTGCCCTCTGAGACAGCTGAAGTGAAATCCTGCAATTTGGAGGGGATTTAAAAGTACGTACTCAAATTTTGGTATATTACAAACGATGCAATAAAGCCCAAAAAGACGTCATTTGTTGCGCTGTAACAAGCATTCAGAAATATTCAGGGGATCGATACAGCAAATGAAAACGATGGAGAAACAATACATCACTGGCGGAAGCGGTGAGATTCGAACTCACGAAAGGTTTCCCTTTGCCGGTTTTCAAGACCGGTGCAATCGACCACTCTGCCACGCTTCCTTAAATTTTCCTAGTTGCCATGATGCGGCCCACATTTTAGCTGCGGATACCAAGATTAGCCAGCCCGAATGAGGAGGATACCTGGATTAAAATCCGGAATTCCAGATCAGGCATGGTGTATGGGGATGAAACATTGTTATCATTTGGCTTCTCTTCATCCACCCTGAATATGGCTGTATCACCAGCAAACATAGGCTGATGACAAAAACGAGCATTTACATGCCTACTTTCCGCATTTTCAGGAATCACGCTACCCGGATTATGGCGCATGCCTTGCTGGGTCTCTGTTTATTCTACGGAGCCAACGCACGGGCAGTGACGATTATTGTAAACCCCAGTGTAACTGTCTCTTCTGTATCGCAAAATGCAGTTCGCTCCATGTTCGCGATGAAATTATTGCAGTGGCCTGACGGTCAGCCGGTCAGGGTATTCGTCCTGCCCGACGACAATTCGTTGCATAAGGCTTTCTGTAAGGAAGTATTGGACGTTTATCCATATCAACTGCGACAGACCTGGGACAGACTGGTTTATTCGGGCACAGGGCAGGCACCGATCGAGGTTGGTTCCGAAGAAGAAATGCTCAAAAGCGTGGCGAACACGCCGGGCGCCTTGGGTTACCTAAAGAAAACAAAACCCGGCGAGCGAGTACGTACTCTTTCGGTGGGTAATTCAATCAGAGCCTTCTCGGGGGAGTGAAGATGAATCGAGGCAAAATACAGATAGGCGCGGTTATTTTATTCACGCTTGCAGGCCATGGCATGAACGCGAATGCAGACGGTCTGCCGGATGGGGTTCAGATACATGGTTTTGCCAGCCAAGCCGTGATCAATACTAACCACAATAATTTTTTCGGCAATACCGAGAACAAAGCCAGTTTTGATTTTACCGAGTTGGGGGCAAATATTTCCTGGCGTCTTAACCCCAGCCTTCAGCTATCCGCACAAGCCATTTCGCGGCGCGCAGGTGAAACCGACAATGGCTCGCCACGTCTCGATTTCGCGACCGTTGATTACACTTTTCACGCTAGTGAGAATGCACGTTATGGCATATATCTTGGCAAGATTAAGAATCCTTACGGCCTGTACAACGAAACCCGTGATGTCGCATCCACCCGTCCCAGCATCCTGTTGCCACAATCGATTTATCTGGATCGCATCCGCAACTTTGTATTGTCTTCCCCGGGCGTGGCAATTTATGGTGACAATACCTTGCCAATAGGCAATATCAGTTATCAATTCAGCGTGATAAAACCGGACGCATCCGACAGGGAAACGGAAGGCACATTTCTTGGAACCGATAGACCCGGCAAAATCAAAGCGGATTCTTCGTATATTGGGCGGATTCTTCTGGAACCCAATAATGGCCATTTTAAACTGGCCTTGACCGGAGTCCACATGCGTGCACATTACCAGCCAGGAATATCCGATGCACTTAAAGGGGGCAATATCCGTTTTGACACTTGGGTGCTGTCCGGACAATACAATGCGGAAAACTGGGTGCTCACAAGCGAATACGCGCAAAACCGTATTGACGCCCATAGTTTCGGCACATTTTTTCTGAACCGTACTGCAACCGGCAGTAGCTACTATATACAAGGGGCATATCACCTCACACCAAAATGGTCGGTGTTGGCACGCTATGATGTTACCTACCGCGATAACAACGACAAGGATGGCCGGATAGTCAATGCATTGACCAGAGCGCCCAGCTTCAGTAGATTCGCCAAAGACATGACTATCGGCTTAAGCTACGCACCGAGCAACAACTGGCTGCTGCGCGGCGAATTTCATCACGTGAATGGTACCGCCTGGCTCCCATACAGCGACAATATCAATCCGTCTACCACGACACAATACTGGAATATGTGGCTATTTCAGGCGGCTTACCGCTTCTATACATATGCCCAATCAACCCCCAAAACCCAGACGTTTTTTCAGTCTAAAGTGGAAAATCATTGTGCCACTCAGCATGGTGCTGCTCATCGTGAATGCCTCGCTGTCATACATTAACTACAACAGCCAACGCACCCAATTCGAGCATGCACGTATCGCAAGCGAGACCCAAAGTCGACGTTTTGCCGCCGAGGTGATTACCCAACTAGGCGTGCATCTGGAAACATCGGCCAATCTGATTCCCAATTTGACAGATGTGCACAGCGCCATTTCTAGCGGCGATAAAACTGCTTTGCAACGTTACTATCAACGATACTGGAGTGCGCTTCATCTCAATAGCGGATTGGAGCAAGTACTTTTTTTCAAACCTAATGGACGACTGTTTGCCAGTTGGAAGGATGACCCCATACAGGTAGATGAGTCTGCCCTGTCGACACTGGTCCGGCAAGTCATTGCAGATGAGCAACCGAAACGGCTGCTGGCCTGTGCGGAAACCTGTCTTTACTATTACATCGTACCTGTGCTGGATAATGGACACTCTGTCGCAGCGGTAGCCGTCGCCGCCTCGCTCGTCGATACGGTGTTGTCATTCCAGCGCATGACGGGTAGCGACATGGCACTGGCCATTCTGACACCCTACTTTGGCGATGCTGCCAACGACCCACAACAACTACAGATACCTGCTCTCAAACGCAAAGTCCTGGCTATATCGGGTGGACAGGAGAGTCTCGACATTCTGCGCAACATACCAGTACCCGTGGGCAATTCGGTTACTGACCAGCGTATCAACGTAACCTACCATGACCACTACT
>JBDSHM010000037.1:0-7933 GCA_039918495.1 Sulfuriferula sp.
TGCTCGGATCTGTTCGTCTCGGGTGAGTTATTCAAGACGCTTGATCTGCCGGTAGCCGATCCGGAGCAGGATCGAGTATTGATCTGCGGCAATCCTGATATGAACCATCAGATGACTGCGTATCTGCGCGATACCGGCTGGACCATGACCAATCATCGGGGTATCGGTAATTTCAGCGTGGAAGCGGCTTTCGTCATCCAGCACACCTAAACAAGCAACACGATCCTGCCAGTCTCTCCTTGTTTTTCTCTGCTTCATGAGGTGAGCGGCTTTTCATGAATAAGCTGTCCGGCACGGATATTTGAGACAAAGGAGCAGAGCCTGCTACCATACGACGACTTATGGAATGGCGCCTGCTTCACTCAGAAACCAGCAGCCGGATAGGTTGGGCTACTTGCGTGGCAGTCTTTTTGATGCTCGCGGGGACATGTCTGCCACTTTCCGGGATGTCCTCCGCACAGGCATCCGACCTTCCTCCTTACCGCTTCGGCGTGTTACCCCTGCAAAGCCCGAACAAGCTGGCATCGATGTTTCTGCCACTGACCAAAGCACTGGAAGACCGACTGCACCGCCCGGTACAATTTGTGACCGCCCCAAGCTTTACCGTTTTTATGCAACGTGTCGCCCAGCGGGAGTACGACATGGTGTATCTCAACCCGCTGCTGTGTGCCGAAGCACAAAAATCCGGCTATCACGTGGTCGCTAAAATAGCGGGTGAGCCTTTCACCGGCATCCTGGTAGTACGTCGCGACAGCCCTATCACCGAGCTCGCCACGCCATATCTGCATCCAAAGTTGCGACTTGGGTTTCCCGATCCCGGCGCATTTGCAGCCACTGTTATGACCCGCCGTTATCTGGAATCACTGGGCATTCCGGTAGACAAGGATTTCGATGTGAAATATTTTGGTTCTCAGGATTCCGTACTGATGGCTCTTTATTCAGGCCTTGTGGATGTAGCCGGGACCTGGAAGCCTTCATTACGCTCCATGCCAAAGCACATCCAGCAATCCTTACGCATCATTGCCGAGACTCCGCCGCAACCGCAAATGCCGATTGCCGTACGCGACGATATGCCGGCTGAGGATACGAAAACAATAGTCAATGTTTTGATCGAACTGCGTGACACACCGGCCGGACAACAGATACTTCGTGGCATGAACCTGCCTCAGGGCTTTGTGCGTTCCGAAGACAGCCAGTATGCCAAGGTGAGTAGATGAACATGTCCGAACCCGCAAACCTGTCCGCCGCGTTCGCTGACACGGAAAAAAAAATCTCCGGCTTCACGCATACTTTGCGTTTCCGTCTGATGCTTTCAGTCGCACTGGTGCATATTGTGCTGATGGGGATTTTCGTGACGGATGCAGTCCGCGAGCAGTCGGATAAAATCCAGGCCGAACTATACAGCCGTGGCCGCTCGCTGGTTGCGCTGACGACAGTGGCTTCCACCAATGCCCTGCTGACTGAAGATCTCGCCGCGCTTGCAGAAATCATTCATCGGGTTCAAAGCCAGCCCGATGTCGTGTATTGCGAAATCACCGATTCACGCGGGCGCGTACTGGGCACCACTTATCCTGGACGGTTGGGTAAAAGGTTGCCGCTACTGGCGGCCAAATCTGAACAGTTCCCGCTGGCCCTGGCTGATCATGTTCTGGATTTGCAGGAGCGAATCCGGATTGCCGATCAGACAGTCGGTACCGTAACGCTCGGATTGTCAACAATCCGCATGGACTCGGCATTGACCAAAACCTGGCGGGAAGGCATGTTCTTCATCCTTGCCGCTTTGATAGTGGGCAGTGCAGCCGCCTGGGCGCTATCGCTTCTGACTACGCGCGGATTGCGCAACATGATAGAGGCTGCGCGCAAGATCAGTCGAGGTGATCTCGAGGTCAGGGTTCCGACTAATTCGCGTGATGAAGTCGGCATGCTGGCGGTGGCCTTCAATCATATGGTCGTTTCCCTCAAGCAGGCATCTGAGGCGGCGGCCCGGGAACACGAACAGCGCACCCAGGCAGAGCGGCTCGCTTGCGTAGGCGAAATGTCGGCTACGATTGCTCATGAAATACGCAATCCGCTATCCGCTATTATCAATTCGGTCAATCTATTGGGTGGCGATTCGCTGGGCCGAGAAGACCGCGCTCAGGTCATCTCCATCCTGAACAACGAATCCGGACGTTTAAGTCGCATCCTGAGCGATTTTCTGGAGTTTGCCAAAATGCGCGAGTCAGAACTGGCCCATGAAGACCTGAAAGGCTTAATCGAGGAAATCGCTCACATGCTGTACCAGGATCATCAGGCGGCAAACAATCTGCACCTGACGGTGCATTGTGCAGCGGATGCACAAACAGCCGTTTTTGATCGCGACCAGTTACGCCAGGTATTGTGGAACCTGATACTTAACGCGTTGCAATCCATGCCGGAAGGTGGCGAGCTATCGGTAATCACACTTCGCCACAGAGAAAAAATCATTGTGCGCATTACGGATACCGGCTGTGGCATTGCACCGGATTTCCAGAAAAAAATTCTCAAACCTTTCGTTACCAGCCGTAAGAGCGGTACGGGATTGGGGCTCGCTATCGTGCAACGCATTTTGATGCAACACGGCACACAACTGGACATCAAAAGCACGCAAGGTGTCGGCACTGAAGTCAGTTTTCAACTCAACGGAATGAACTAGTTATGGCTACCATACTGATCGTGGATGACGAGTATTCCATCCGAAAAACGCTAGGGCTCATGTTGAAAGCAGACCAGCATCTCGCCCTGGAGGCAAGTGATCTGGCTGCTGCTAAAGTCTGCCTGGAAAAGCACATTGTGGATCTGGTAATCACCGATTTGCGCATCGGCGAGGAAAGCGGCCTGGCACTGCTAACCTATCTGAAGAGCATCGGTTACACGGCGGAAAGCATCGTAATGACCGCCTACGCCTCCATTGAAACGGCTGTAGAAGCCATGCGTCTGGGCGCCTACGATTACCTTACCAAACCCATCAATCCGGACGAGCTATTATTGCGGGTTCACAAAGTACTCGAGAAAAAATCCCTGTATGAGGAAGTCACGCGCTTGCGCGGCGAACTGTCCGACCGTGACAAACTCGGCCATATCACTGCACGCAGTCCGCGCATGGCGGAGATTCGAAAAATTGTCGAACGGATCCGCGATCGTGATTTGCCGGTGCTGATCACAGGAGAAACCGGCACCGGCAAAGAAGTGTTGGCGAATGTCATCCATAGCGTGAGCGCCCGCAGCCACGGCCACTTTGTCGCAATCAATTGCTGCTCTCTGCCGGAGGAGTTACTTGATTCCGAATTGTTCGGGCATATCAAAGGTTCGTTCACCAGCGCCACCTCGAACCGCAAAGGCCTGTTCCAGCAGGCGCATGGTGGCACGCTGTTTCTGGATGAAATCGGCGATATCAGTCCGCGCCTACAGGCCAAATTGCTACGCGCACTACAGGAAGGCGAAGTACGCCCGGTGGGCAGTGAAACCTCAATCAAGGTGGACGTGCGCATCATTGCGGCCACCAACTGCGATCTGGAAGAAATGGTGAGCCAGGGAAAGTTTCGCCGTGATCTGCTATTTCGCCTGAATGTACTGCCGATTCACATCCCGCCGCTACGGGAAAGACGCGAAGACATTCTGCCGCTGATTGATTATTTTCTGGAACTGGAACGCAAACAACTGGGGCGCCATGATCTCAATCTGAGCCCGGCAGCCCGGCAGAAACTGATTGAATATGATTGGCCGGGCAACATCCGGGAGTTGAAAAATATTGTAGAGCGCAGTTTCGCACTATACGGCGGTCCGGTTCTTGATATACACGAAATTGCCTTGTCGATCAGGCCGAACTCACCGGAAACAGCAGATAAAAATAAAACCCTGGCAGAAGCCGAAGCAGCGCATATCCGACGCGCATTGGCAGAAAATCTCGGCAACCAGGTCGCCGCAGCCCGTGTTTTGGGCATCAGCCGCTCCACTTTGCGCCGCAAGCTGGAGGAAATGAATCGGCCACCACTGTCTCATTCTGACTCACAGCCTGTAGCATTTTAGATCACCTCGCCACACATCCCTTCCTGAAAATAAGCATCAACATATTGAATTAATACAATAATGTTCTGATGGCATAACCATTGCTTATGGTCTCGCAACACGCTGTTCGTGGTGTGACCATAAAAACCAATGGAGAGTCGGATGGAGCTATTCAAAAAAACCCTGAACCCTGTTGCAGCACTGGCGATCATCGCGGTGCTCGACATATTCCTGTTTCTGGTTGTCGGTGCCTGGACGGTCGGTGGCGGCGAAACCATGATGACTGGGCTAATCGCCAAATTCTTCATGGGCAGCAATATCGAGCGCATCCCTTTCTGGCACGTTGCATTTCCGCCTGACCCCTACTATTGGAAAATTTATATCAGCCTTGGAATGGTATTCGGTGCATTTGTCGGTGCCGTACTCAGCAAGGAATTCTGCTGGCGTATGCCGCATCGCCTGACCGAATGGGTAATGATCACCATCGGCGGCCTACTCATGGGGATCGGCATCCGGCTGGCTTTTGTATGCAATGTAAGCACGTTTTTCGGGCTGACACCGGAGATGAACCTGGGCGGTTATCTGGCAGTAAGCGGGATACTGGCCGGCACCTGGGTCGGCACTTTGATTTACAAAAAGAATCTGGAGGGATGACATGACACCTGTGGCGGAATGCCTGTCGGCATTTATATTCGGCACTACTGTGGGACTGCTGGTACAGCGCTCGCGTTACTGCAATGTGGCGGCCCTGCGCGATGCCATGCTGTTCAAGACCTATCGCAATACCAAAGCCATGCTGGTGGCGATGATGATCATGACGCTGGGTTTTACGGCGTTCATCACCATCGGCGCAGGCAAGCCCATGCATTTCGATGTGGGCTTGAATACCTTCATCGGATTGTTTCTGTTCGGTCTGGGCATGGTGCTGGCTGGTGCATGTACGGTATCCACCTGGGTCAAGGCGGGTGAAGGCAATATCGGTGCAATCTGGGCACTCCTGTTTACCTTCATCGGCATGTTTCTGTTTTCACTGTTCTGGTCCTTCGATTTCTGGCCACCTGCCCCACAGACCATGACCGGAATACCCAATCTTGCCGGGTTGCAGTTCGGTTTCGCCAACGCGGCAACGTTGCAAAGCAAGACCGGTATTCCGGCAATCGTCTTCGGCGCATTGCAGACGCTCGTCCTGTTCGCCATCTACCGCGCGATTTTGAAGCGGGAACGTGCTGAGGCACCAGCGCCCGAGTCGGAAACGGCTTCTGTCGAATCAGCGGCTTGCGATAGCTGGGCCGAGTCACCCGCCATCCAGGGTGCCATGACCCGATCCGAGGCAGGACAGTCAGCATAATGAAATTACCAAAACATTCGAGGAGTAAATGATGGGATTTTTCAGTAAAAAAACCGAGGCGGCACCAAGCTCAGGGAAAACGACACAAGCCGTACTACCGGACGGGACCGAGCACGCTATCAAGCAGCAAATTGACTGCCTCGGTGACTCCTGCCCGCGCCCCCAATTGATGACAAAAAAAGCACTCAGCATGGCAATGCCAGGCGAAGTCATCGAAGTACTGATTGATAACGCCACGTCCATGGAAGCCATTCCTCCCATGATGAAAGACCTGCATAGCTCCCACCTTGCCACTATCAGGATGGACCGGTGCTGGCATGTCTATGTGCGTAAAAACTGAGGAGATAGCGATGCGCTTCGCAAAATTACAGATGATTGCGTTCTCGACATTGTCGGCAGCGATCAGTATCGGCGGTCTGGCCTATATCTTCATGGACCCTCCCGCCTATCTGCATGCCAGCCGGCAAGGCGTGCCCTACTTTACACCACCCGTTATTAACCCAGCCGACGGCAAAGCACTGGATTTGAATATGCTGGTCAAGCATTACAAGGGAAAGGACGCATCATGACTTTAGATTTTGAAACCATTCTGCAGATCATCATGTTCGTGGTGGCTTTTTACCTCACTTATCTCTGTCTGACCAAGGACGTTTTCTGAAGGTGCTGAGATGAAAAATGAAATCCTGATTTTTTGGTTGATGGCTTTGGCTGCCGCCTTCGGGCTGTCGGCATTTATGTTCCACTACGCTGCGGTTGCCCCCGGCGTGTTAACCAACTCACGCATTCCGCAACCAATGGAAAGCCTGCAAGACGTCAATTTGGGCGCTACTTATGGAACCGTATCGGTCACCGATCTGGTCGGTTACTACATTGATCATCCCCCTGCACCCAAGGGCGCCACTGCCGCTGACGACAGTGAGCACAAGTTCGGCGGCTGCTGAAATAATCGGCCATGCGCCCATTCTTTCCCACCATGCTTTTCCTGCTAGGGGTGACACCCATCTGCTACAGCCAAGCCGCTGATCCTGCGTTCAGCTATACCGATCAGGCATCCAGCTTGATTGGTCATGTCACTGTCGTGGATGCGCGTTCGGAACACGCCTGTCTGCATGCCACCATCCGTGGTGCCCATTGCCTTCCGGCGGCCAGCTTTCTTGGACCACATGGTCGCCTTGTGAGCTTTCGCGAAATTTATTGGCTCCTGGGCACAGCCGGATTATCGGAACAGGCGCATGTATTGGTCGTGGGTGATGACCCAACTGAACGTGATTTCGTAGCCGGTGTGCTGTATCTGTGCGGTCAGAAGGAAATATCAATTCTTACTGTCCCCATCTCCCGTGGCGCAGGCTTGAAACAGACGCAAATGGGTGAAGGCGTGGGACGCGGGATGACGCGCAATCCGATTTATCAGGGTGTTGTGCGCGAACAGCGGATTATATTGCGTAGCGAACTGGCACAAGCATTGTCCGCGCCCCACCCCCCATCCATCCTGGACGGGCGCAGCGATGACGAATACTGGGGCGAACGCATTCGGGGCTTGCGTGGCGGCTATCTGCCCGGCGCGCAATCCTTGCCGATGCGCAAGGCCCGGGCACAGATCGCCAAAGCTGATTTGCAGTTGCCCATGCGCAGCGGTTCGGTCGTCTATGCGAATGATCCATTCGAATCGATTGCCTATTTCACCCTGCTTCGAGCCGGCGCAGACGCAGATGTACGGGTTTTTACGGATGGCTGGGTGGATTGGGCAAATCACCCGGCACTGCCGATGGATTCCGTCACTTATCCGGATCCATTGCTGGTCGGCAATGCAGCCAAACAACCGGTAGCCAGCATGTACCATGACCAAATTGCACGCTTGCTGGGCGGATTTCTTATGTTGATCATCTTGTCGGCAGGATTCTTCTATCTGGGAAAAAGGAGACGCTAGTTGGAAATACTGTTTGTGATATCAACTGACAGGAGTAGCCATATCCTGGCGCCACTGGCGCATGCCTGCATCAGGAAAGGGATCGCGTGGGGCTGTTTTTTCACCAATAGCGGCGTTCGCCTTCTTGCTGAAACAGACATTCGAAATCTGATGAGCGCGGCGAATCAAGCGATCGCCTGTGAACATTCATGGCAACGTTTCATGGCAGCGGAAAACTGTCCTGTAGAACTTGGCAGCCAGACCAATCACAGCGCCCTGCTCGCTCACGCGGCGCGGGTCATCACCATTTAGGACTGAAGATGACGAGTTTAATCAAAACGGTTTTGCTTCTTGGGCGGCGCGATCATGCAGAGGCCATGCGCGTTGCCGCAGGATTAACGATTTTCGGTCATCGAGTCCGATTGGTGTTTATGCACGCCCCGGTAGCAGATACTGCGGAAAATGCGGAACAGTTTGATTTATTGGAACTGGCCGACATCTCCCCAGAAACGACGGTGGCTGAAGAGCAATTGCCGTGGCTTGATTCGGCAGCCTTGGCTGAAGCCATGCTTGATGCCGATTTTGTCATGAGCTTCTAGGGAGAAAAAAATGCATGCAATGGATATCGTGGTACTGGAAACAGATATTTTTCC
>JBDSHM010000038.1:0-1632 GCA_039918495.1 Sulfuriferula sp.
AATCTGACGCAGCAACTCGCGGCGCCGGGGTGAGCGTGAGGCCAGATAAATACGCGGATCGTTATGTGCCATTCTTGTTATTCCCGGTGGTAAGGGTGATTCTGTGTCACGCTCCAGGCGCGATATAGTTGTTCAGCCAGCATTACCCGCACCAGACCGTGCGGCAAGGTAAATCGCGACAGCGCAACCAACTTATCGGCGCGTTGTTTGATATCTTGATGCAGACCGTCTGCCCCGCCGATAACGAATGCAGTATCGCGCCCGGCGCCCAGCCATTCACGCATCGCCTCAGCCAGTTCCAGCGTGGTGTGCTGGCTGCCATGCTCATCCAGCGCCCACATGGTCGCATCGCGCGGCAGTGCGGCGAGGATACGATCGCGCTCTGCTTCCTTGATCTGCTCACCGGTTTTTCCGCTGGCGCGTTTCTCCGGCTTGAGTTCGACCAGTTCGATACTATTCTCGCGCGGCATGCGTTTGGCATATTCGGTAAAGCCGGTCTCGATCCACGCCGGCATTTTTTGGCCGATCGCGATGATGCGCAGTTTCATGCAGGAGGCTCAGCCTGCCGCATTGCGTTTATTGCGCTGATCCTGTGCGGCACTCCACAACTCTTCCAGATTGTAATACTGGCGCACTGCAGGTTGCATCACATGCACGACCACACTACCCAGGTCGAGTAGCACCCATTCGCCGGATGCCAGTCCTTCAATCCCCTGATCAGGAATGCCCTTTTCCTTGAGTTTTTCCTGGACGTTGTGGGCCAGCGCCTTGGTCTGCCGTGTCGAGTCGGCGCTGGCGATAACCATGCGATCAAACATGGAGGTGAGCGGAGTCGTGTCCAGAACGACGATGTCCTGACCCTTGATGTCTTCCAGTGCGTCGACGACGGCTGCGGTAATTTCGTTGATATCCATTAATTTTCCGGTAAATACAGTTGGTTGGCCTGAATATAGTCGAGAACCACGTTCGGCAGCAAATAACGTGGGCTGCGTGCGGCACGCAAAGTGTCGCGGATGTGGGTGGCGGAGATGTCCAGCGCGGTAATCGGACGTGTGACCAGCAGCCCTGCCGCCGCACTGGTGAGGTCCTGTGGGTGCGCCATGCGCGCCTCCAGCTCAGCACGCAATATCTCTGGCATGGCATCTTTCCAGGTGCGTTGCGGAAAGCCGGGACGATGCGCTACGGCGATGTGGGCCAGCGCGAACAAGTCCTGCCAGCGATGCCAGGTCGTCAATCCCAAAAATGCATCGGCACCCAGCAGCAGGCACAAAGGCTGCGTCTCGCCCAGTTCGCTACGCAGGGAGGTGAGCGTTTCCACCGTGTAAGACAAACGCGGTAAGCCGACTTCACGATCATCGAGTACAAAGCGCGGGTTACCGGCGATTGCCAGACGTACCATCTGCAAACGATGGTGGGCATCGGTACGCGGGCGCGTGCGATGCGGCGGCGTGCCTGCCGGAATAAAGCGTACCGTCGTGAGATTCAGCGCTTCGGCCATTTCCTCTGCCAGACGTAAATGGCCGAAATGGATCGGATCGAAGGTGCCGCCGAAAATACCGATTGGCTTCAAAATGTCGTCAGATATTTATTCCCGGCTACAGACAAACGAAGACGGGGCGGAAAAGCGCAGAC
>JBDSHM010000039.1:0-2413 GCA_039918495.1 Sulfuriferula sp.
TCCCAGAAAGTTGTGCTGTTTTAAAATTGGCCACTGCGTCAATATTTCCTTTGAGAGACGAATAAACCTGCTTCGGATCGGCAATTTTAGCCGCAGTGGTTGTATTCAAGGTTTTCGCGCTAGTTGCGACACCCGATACATCATCGAAGTAATCGAATGTTTTGCGGTACGGTAGAAATTTGACCAACTATGACACTACCGTTTCCACTCTAGATGTCCAAAATGAAATTTGATTGTTGGTGCAGGCAAAGTGCTGACAACAGTCCAGCATCTCTGCCATACCCGCGCTAATATTTCCCTCGTACTTGCGCCCGATGTCATGGAGGTTTCCAGCAAGTAAAAGGAATTTCTCAAAATCGGGTGCAACCTCCATGCGCTCAATTTTTGGGGAACGCATTACGTCAAGAAGATACACAGTATCCGGCAAATCACTATCGGCCTGCCCAACGCAAATTAGGTTGGATTCCTCTTGCGCCACGACAACCAATGTCGATTCCCTTGCTTCATGCGCGCCCAAATAATCCCCTTGATTCGCACGTAACAATGCCTCAACCATGTTTCCTGCTTTAATCGAGCCAGGCCACACAGAGAAATATCCTATCGCCACTCCGAACAGATTTAATGCAGATATGCAGCGCACATAAATTGGAGGCAAGCACATACCTGCCAAGAATTTAGATAGATCATCAGCGCTTATGCCGGGCTCTTTAATGGTTACCCTGTGAGCAATTCCCGGAACTCGTTTGGCGAGAGCATCCGCATAGTCCTTTAAATCACTTAAATTTAGAATCATATCGATCTCACTCTCCAGAATGCGCCGGGTGCCAAATGCCCCACCCAGGCTGTTGGCTATGGACTGGACCTGGCAGCGGAATTGCATTGGGGCCATAATCAAGATGATGATGGATAAGAGTATCGCCTTCATATCCAGCATGTTCAGGGAAGTTAGTGACCCACGTATCATCTACTACCGGCGATAAACGCTCACCAATCAAGTCAATGTTGGTTTGACTCAAAGTGTTAGGGTACGTGTCAAGCCATTGACTCCAGAATTGCTTTGAATTCCGAATGCCTGTTCCAGCCATAGTCGTCGGCCCACTTGTGAATGTGGACGAATCTATAGCCATTGGGCCGACACCAGTTTCTGGATTTATGCGAACGAAGTATGGGCTGGCAACATCTTGTGCGGTAAAGCCAGCGCCTGTGGTATTTATGGTTCCTGCGGTACTTGCCCCAACAGCTCCCGCCGCCCTGATCTCATTCCCGACCGCGGCACCGCCCAGCACACCCAGCGCGTTCTCGGCCCACATGCCCGGATTGGTCAATACCTGTTTCGCAGATTCCAGCGCACGGCTGGTATTACCCGTCGAACCGTACAACAACACGGATGAAGCATCAAACGACCATTGCGGGGAGAGGGCCATCATCGCACGCAGGCCAGGGGTGGCATTGCGATACGCTTCAAACTCCAGCGGTTCCATGATCAGGGTGGGCTGGCGAGTTTGTTTGTCGAAAAGGGTGTAGCTGACGACTTTGCCGTCCGGGCCGAAGTTGCCGACGACGTTGGCGTCGGGCAAGGCCATGAAGTCAAGTACCTGCGATTGGGTACCGCCCATGCGCTGGAGGGTGGTGCATTCGGTGGAGGTGGCCGCGTTTTTACATTTGTCTTTGGCCGCCAGGTAGTCGCCCCAATGCATGAGTCGATTGTTCTGCGCCGCATTGGCCCCGGCAGCGCTGGCAATGGCTACGCCCTGGGCATCCTGCCCGGTGGCTGCGGCGGCGATGCCGCTCATCATGCTGGCGAAGGCGACGGTGTCGGTTTTGGGGGGCAGACCGGCGGCTTCACGGCCGTTGTTGTACAGCCCGGCACTGAGTTCGCCCACTGCTGCGCCGATGGCCCCGGCACCGCAGCCGCTGCCGGGGCTGGTTTGGCTGCCGGGGGCACTGGCCCCCGCTGCCCCGGCCATGCAGCCGGCGACGGCATGGGCGAAGACGTGACCGAATTGGTTGAGGCTGCCGGTCTGGGCCTGGTCACCGATCCAGTTGGCGCCCTGGGCGCTGGCGGCATTGAGCACGCTGGCGATGACTTCGGTGCGGATGCTGGTCTCAAGGTCGGTGCCGGTGATGGCGCTGGTGAGAGTGGCGTCAGCGCCGCGCAGGTGATGTCGCCGTGTGCGGCCGTCAGGTGCTATTGCTGTGAGATACACTATATACAACGGCCAAATGCTAGCTTCAAGGCTGCACCAATTTCATCCGGTGAACTATTAGCAGGGATTACCACATAGCCATCTTTACTAATACCATCACCACTCCACATTTCTAATTTTTCGTGATAGCTCGGACGAATGGTTATCGTGCCATTCTGAGATTCAATATTGCAACTTTTCATATTCTTGAACAATGCGCGCTTGGT
>JBDSHM010000040.1:0-3840 GCA_039918495.1 Sulfuriferula sp.
GGCGGCTTGTTGAAGTCGTTTGAACGAAAAGTGGTGCCGATATAGGACGCGTCGTCCAGCACCCACATGCGCTGCTCGATGATGTGCCGCTCCAGCGGCGCGCTATCGCGGAAATCGGGAATGATGCGTTCCAGCGCGTCGGAATAAAGGATCGCTCCCTGCACGTTTTTGGAACCGGGCGCCTCGCCCCGTTCCAGTTGCAGCACGGCCAGCCCGGCCTTGGCCAGAGTATAGGCGGCGGCATTGCCCGCCGGCCCGGCACCGACCACGATCACATCGAACTTTTGCGCGTTGGCGGCGGCGGACAGCCTCTCTGTCTGAAGCGTTTGCAGCTTGCCGTCTGACGCCGGCATCCCTGCCTGAATCGTTTCACTCATGTTTCCCGCCTATCCTGTTTGCTTCATGGTTGCCAGCTTCTGCCGAAACGCCTCGGTCAGAACCGGCAGTAGCGTCACCGCATCGCCGACGATGCCGAGATGGGCGAAATCGAAAATCGGTGCATTGGGATCGTTATTGATGGCAATGATGCAATCCGCTCCCTCCATCCCCACCCGGTGCTGAATGGCTCCGGAAATACCGACGGCGATATACAGCTTGGGACGCACCGTTTTGCCGGACTGGCCGACCTGCCGATCCGGCTCCACCCAGCCCGCCTGTACCAGCGGACGGGAAGCACCCACTTCGGCAGCCAACACCTGCGCCAGGTCCCTGATTAATTGAAAGTTCTCCGGCTTGCCCAAACCGCGGCCGCCGGCCACGATCACATCGGCGAAAGGCAGTTGCGGTTTGCCGCGGCTGTCGTCGGCGATGAATTCCAGCACCTTGGTGATGATGTCGTCTTCCGCCAGCGCCAGGGGATGTTCGACGATACGCCCGCTGCGGCGCGCGTCCCGTTCCGGCATGGCCATCACCCGCGGGCGCACGGTAGCCATCTGCGGGCGGTAGTTGAGGGTGACGATGGTGCATAGCAGGCTGCCGCCGAAAGTGGGGCGGGTAGCCAGCAGGCCGCGGTTTTCCGGATCGATGGTGAGCGCCGTGCAGTCGGCGGTGAGACCGGTTTGCAGCGTGGTCGCCACGCTTCCTGCCAAATCACGCCCCTGGGTGGTGGCACCCAGCAACAGGATTTCCGGCTGGAAAGCGTTTACCAATTCAGTCAGTCCCTTGGTAAACGGGTCGTTGCGGTAGTCCCGCAATACCTCGTTCTCCATCAGGTAGCACAGGTCGGCTCCGTACTGGTAGGCCTCCTCGCAGAAGTACCGTGTTTCCTCGCCGGGTGTGCCCAGCACCACGCCGGCGAGTTCCACACCCAGCAGGTCGGCGAGCTTGCGTCCTTCGCCCAGCAGCTCCCACGACACGGGATGCGCCTGCCCCCGCTCGTGCACGATGAATACCCACACGCCTTTGTAAGCTGCCAGGCGCGGGTTGAGTTCGCCCTTGTGCCGGCTTTTCCTGGTCTGCACTGCTTCGCTCATGACATAGGCCTTATTGACTTAACGGGCACGTTTGGCCAGTTCTTTTTCCACCTGGGGAAAAAGCGCACCCATGCGGGTGATCAGCGCCACGGCAAGTTCCTGGGAACTGCCACCGTCCAGCGTAATCATTTCCGCCCTGGTGGCGCGTAGAGTAGGGCTGAACACCTTGTTTACGATCGTGGGCGAACCCTTGAGGCCCACCTTGGTCACGTCCTCAATACCTGCCGCCGCTCTGTCCCATTGCCTGAGCGGATGGAGGGCGGCGCGAAACAGGTCGGGCATGGAACCGAAGCGCATGGCATTGCTATCTTCGAGCATGGTGATAAGGCAGGGCAACGCTGTTCTGAGCACCTGAACACCGCCTTCGGCGCGGCGTTCTACCACGATCTCGCGTTTGTCCGGGTCTACGGAGACAATCTTCGACACGTAAGTCAGGAGCTGCAATTCGAGCCGTTTGGCGATGCCTGGGCCCACCTGGGCGGTATCGCCATCGATGGTCTGTTTGCCGGTAAACACCATATCCACCGGTTCTTCCTTGGCGATCTGGCGGATCGCTGCAGCCAGAACATAGCTGGTGGCCAGCGTATCGGCACCGGCGAAAGATTTGTCGGTGATCAGAATGGCATCGTCCGCGCCGAACGCCAGTGCCTTGCGCAACGCCGGCTCGGCTTGGGACGGGCCCATGGTGATCACGGTGACCTTGCCGCCGAAATGATCCCTGAGACGCAAGGCTTCTTCCAGGGCAAACAGATCGTAGGGATTGATGATGGCAGGCACTCCCTGCCGCATGATGGTATTGGTGACCGGATGGATCCGAATCTGGGCACTGTCCGGTACCTGCTTGATGCAAACCACGCTGTGCATTGCTTTCCCTCCACGGGTACTAAAGCGTCATCGTAAAATCATGGCAAAGCCACGTTCGCGGAACCGTAGCAATTCAACACGACAGTGGCCTCTCGAGAATCGCATCCAGCAAGACGCGCACGTTCTCCCACGGTTCCCGGCCTGGAACCGTCAGGTTATCTGCCTTCACCGTGCCCTCGGCATCGTGAAAATGGTTAGGGAATGTCGCAAGCCCTGGATGGACGGGCGCGGTATCGATGCGCAGCAGCGCTTCACGCCATAGCCATTGCACGGAATATTCGTCGGCGTTCAGATAGCGCAGTTCCACCACAAGGCCGTTAACAAACGTGACCGTCAGGGCATCCTGCGAGAATGCCGGGTCCGCCGCGAGCTCGTCCGTGTAGCGCGCTGTAATTTCGTCCTTCAGCGCAAGATGCAGTAGCATGGTTAAAGTCCCTTCAGATAGGCATTCAGCTCATGGCGAATGACTTCTCTCGTCGCATCGAGGATGCTGGCGCTCAAGTAGTCCTCGTAGGCTGGATGCTCCGGCGCCGCGCCTTCAACAATTGTCTGCTTGAGCTGCGCCTCATCCGCCACACTATGTCTCTTCAGCACTTCTAAACGATTTTCCCGCAGCTCAAACGTGAGCTTCGTCATGCGGTCGATATGCTCCGCTTCTTCATAGGGAATGTTTTCAAAAAAATTGCTCATTTCACATCCTTTCGTCGTGTATTACGCCCCCGCCAAGGGTGGTCATTTCCGGGGTAACCTGATCGAAACGCAACATTTTTCCGCCATGTTTCTTCGAGAACGCTTGAGCGTCTTCCATGCGGGCAAATGACGCCAATGTGGGCCCCATGCTTCCGGACATGTTGCTGCCGACAACGTAGTATGCTTTTCTGGCGTCTATCCATTGTCCTAGGGGGGCTTGCCAATTCGCTTTGCCCATGTCCTGAGTGAAGATTGCCTTGATCCTCCTTTGCTGTTCCGGCCTCAGATAAATAGAGAACATTTCCATCGTATCGCAGAAGAAATCCGTTTCTCCATCCGCGTAGTGAATCTGCGCTTTCGGCCCGGGGAAATCCAGAAGCAGCATGCCATCCAGGGTACAGGCGGTCTGGGATGTCGGCATTATCGGTTGAATTGGCTGGTTGGCCTTGTGACAGGCCACCACCGAGAGCACAACGAGAGCCGAGAGTCCGGTTTTGGCCGCGCGACATAGCCAGCCGACTGAGTTGATTTTAATTTTCATTTGAACCTCCAGGCCGCCAAACCCAAGGGAGCGGCAATCCAGAACACCATGATCGAGCCGAGAAACCAGGGGTCGGACAAGGTTTGGGGGAACACCGTCGCCAGCCCGTAAAACGTTCTCGCTTGTTCGGAGCTGAACACATTGAGAATGCGGAACACGTCTGCCGGATTGAGCAGCAGCAGAAAGGGAAACGCGTTCCCGCCAGCACCGCCCGTTCCCACCAGAACGCCGAGCAACACCAGGTCATACACCAGCACAAAAAAGAACCACACG
>JBDSHM010000041.1:0-4532 GCA_039918495.1 Sulfuriferula sp.
ACCTGTACGTGCCATGGCTGCGGCAACGCGCATCTCAAGTTCACGTCTGTTTAACAGACCTGTCAATGGGTCATGCGAGACGATGTGGGCAAGTTCAGTATGAGCGTCCTCAAGTTTTTTGATGAGCCGAGCAACGTAAGGCGGGATTAAATTCAACCCGATAATCACCCCGATGCCTACAGACCACATGCCATGCCAGTAGGGAGAAAATATCAGTACATTTACAAAGCCTATTGTGCCTGCCAGATTGGACAGATACATATACTTTTCCCCAAACCGGATGCCATTTCCGACAGAAATCCACAGAAAAACAAAATGAAAAAGGGCAGCGGATTCGCCGCCAAGAATAGCAATTCCTGAAACAAATGATTGGTCGGCGAGGATAGCAATAAATTTCCGGATATTATCAGGCCGGGACGGCTGAAGTTTGATCCACAGGTACTGTCCGATGGCGAAAATGTAGAATGCCATCATCACCATTAGTCCTGGTAACTGTATAGCGTTATCGTACTTACTGATAATCAGCATTAATGTAAAAATGCTGGTTGTCATTACCAGGCGTATGACCGCTTGCCCATGCTCCAGCTTGCATGCGTGGAGGCTATTCCCATTTGCTCTATTCAGCATGTTGACTACTTATAGACGAAGCGATGTGTTGCAGTTTGGACGCGATTTCTCCGCTACGCCCGGCTTCAATAATGTCCGGTGATTCATGCGGAGTGCTCAAAGCTGGCTAACTCGGCATGTTCGATATGGCGTCGTGTCAGGATATCGAATTTCAGCAGCAACCAGTCCTGGCCTCGGGCCCGCTCATGAGTAATGCGGATACGATAAATATATTTGCCATCCAGCATGTCATAAATCTGTGCAGTCGAGATGTTCATATCGCCGACTACCAATGCACTGCTGATTCTGCGTTCATCTTGTTCGGGCAGAAAAATACAGGGGCTTGACGCACAATCCGTTGGCGGATTGGTCATGCTGAAAATACTTTCTGACATCCGATGCTCGACACCATGCAAAACAACCAGCCTTGGTGCCGAGCCAAGTCGTTCGGCACCAAGCCGGACTGGCTGGCTAGATTGAATATCAAGCCAGCGTATGGCTGCGAGTGCCCACGGGTGTTTTTTTTCTCCTGTGCGGACGCTGATCAAAGTGCCAGGCTCAGGAATGATGTCGGGATTGCCATAGTGGGTCAGGCCATAGCCATTTTCTCCCTCATCCTGCATGCTCCATGGTTCTGATCGCGTCGGATGGGTGTCGCCCGCCAAGCCAAGGGTGCGTAGCGCATGCTCAAATCCGCAGACCAGAAGTACCGACGAATATTGCGCTTGGCGCGGCGTCAGGCGTAGCGACCCGCCTCGACTGAGAATGGCCTGTATGTCATCCAGCAATCCGGGCACATCCGCTTCATTCTTGATGCCGTCGAGTTTGCTTGGGGGCGGGTTTATTAATTGAGCACGGGTGATTTCCAATGCGGCTGCTGTGCTATGCAGAGACCAATAGCGCGGCTCAGCGCCTTCCACCGGTTGTTCCTCAATTTGGAGTAACGGATTACAACCTGCCAAATCAAGCCAGTGCGTGTGCGTTTGTATATCGAGTTGTAAAACAGGCTGCAAGTGGCGGCACCAGGCATGAATCCAATGCGTAACCAACTCGATTTTCCAAGGGGCCAGACCAATCGGATTAATCAGGTTAAGCAGCAGAATATGAGCATAGGTATGCGTGCAGCTGGTTTCAATATTGTTGATGTTCAACCGTAATCCGGCAAAGCCGTTGTATTCGGCAATGGCATACAGAGCATGCACATTGCGCCATGCATCCTGGGTAGGTGTTTCATAACGCATGTAGCGCCACTGAATCAGTTTGCCCTGATAATGCAGCGCCAGCAGTGTAATCGCCGAGAGTTGCCGATCCAGCGTAGGGTGCCCGTGCGCAGCAGCCTTCACGAAGCTCTGATAGGCCAGTGCCAATTGCCAGTAAAACGCAAAAATTTCCTGCCACAGTGATTTTCCGGCATAACGGAAGGTCGTCTGGTTTTTCAGGTATTGCGCGACCATGTCTTCCTGCAGCTTGCAACCGGCATGACGTAACAACGCAAGTACATGCAATCTGCGTTCATCCAGAACTATGCTGGACAGATTGAATTGATGAAGTGCTTCCACGATCATTTGATGCGCTTCATACTCGTGATGAAACTGCAACTGGTCTATCCAGCGCCGGGTGCCATGCAATGTCGCGAATGGCATGCGCTCATGGTGTGATCCCGGTAGCCATTTTTGGAAAATTTTCGTGAATGCGCTCATTGCCTGATGAATAAATGGTTGTTTTCCAAATACTCAGCACGATATGTGCCAGCCGAGGAACTTCCACAGGAAGGCTGGCAAAGACTTGAATACAGGGTGTCGGGTATTGAAGACCTAGAATGCGCGGCGAAACCCGGACACTGGTGTCAGGAAGCCGACAACGGATGCGGAGGAGTTAAAGCAGTCCATCCGAAAACAGGATCGGGTCGGCCGATATGATAGCCTTGAGCATAATCAACGCCATATTCACGCAGCAATGCGACAATTTCTGCACTTTCTACAAATTCGGCGACGATTTTTTTGCCAAAGCCGTGAGCGGCCTGTACCAATGCCTTGACGAAGAGCTGATCGTCCGTATTGGTGACGAGATTGCGGATGAAAGAGCCGTCAATCTTGACGTACTCAACGGGGAGTTGCTTGAGATATTCGAACGAAGCAAAGCCGACACCGAAATCATCCAGGCTGAACGCGCATCCCAAGGCAATGATTTTTTCCATCAGTGCTCGAGCTGATGCCAAATCTTCAACAGCAGCAGTTTCGGTAATTTCAAAGATCAGGCTTGCCGGGTTAATCTGGGAACTGGCCAATTCCGTTTGCAATAGTTCGAGCCAGCGGGGATTGCTAAAACTGCGCCCGGACAGGTTGACCGAGAGTTTGATATTGGGAGACTTGCGCTGTAGTTCGGTTAATGCGGCGATGGCTTTCTGCAGCACCAGACGGTCGATGCTTCGGATCAGACCGGTGGTTTCGGCAACACCGATAAATTCCATCGGCATATACAAATCGCCGGTGGGATTATGCATCCTCACCAAAGCCTCGTAATGGCTCACGGTGCCGCTGGATAATGACATGATAGGCTGAAAATAAAGCTCAAACTGGTTGTCTGCCAGTGCCTGCTCAATTTTGTCCACCCAGTACACCCGATTGAGAACGCGCTCCATCAAGCCTTCATCAGGCGCATACAAATGGATATTGCCGCGGCCGCTCTCCTTGGCACGAAACAGGGCCAGATCGGCATTGGCCAGTAACTCCTGGGCAACGGTGCCATGTTCGGGAAACAGGGTGATGCCGATACACGCAGAAACCTTGTGGCTGAGGGGTACCTCCGCCAGCGTGATTTTGGATAGACTGTGCTGGATGTGGCGTGCCAGCTGTATTGCGTGCGTAGCGTCCAGATGGCTGAAAAATACACCAAAATCATCACCACCCAATCGGCCTATCAGCGCCGGCGTGGGAAGCAAACCCTGCAATTGGCTGGCGACGGCATGCAGCACCTGATCGGCTGCGCCATGCCCTGTTGTGTCGTTGAGTGATTTGAATTCATCCAGGTCAAGATAAATCAGAGCGCCGCTCGGCTGTGCCTCGGTATGTGACAGAATTTCCTGTAAGGCTTCCTGGAAGTGATGGCGATTGTACAGGCCGGTTAGCGAGTCGTATTCAGTCAGGTAACTGGCCTGTTTTTCGATTCGATGTAATTCGGTGATATCCAGCCCGACAGATAAAATGGCCGCATCATCGGTATTTTCGGCACCGAGCGAAGAGTGTATCCAAACCACATCGCGCGATTCACCATTCTTGCAGCGTAGCGCAGTTTCCTGGCGCAAACTGGCTCCATCCGATTGTAATAATGCGGTCAGTTCATGGCTGGTATCGATAGCTTGCTGTGGCTGTGAGAAATAATCCGTCAGTTTGGCACCGCGCAATTCCATATAGTCGAAGCCGGTTAAAGCAAGTACGTAGGCATTCGCCATCAGGATGCGGCCTTGGCGATCCTGAGTGATGATGAGCATTTGCGCTGTATCCAGCAGGCCCGAGACGAAATCACGTTCGCGGGATAGTTGCCGTACCAGTTCGTCCAACTCATTGCTGTGCGCGCGATTTTTTTCCTGCAGGTCTTCCAGCCGGTCAGCCAGATCCAGCGCACTGGCATCAAGTGTATCGAGTTCGTCATGGATGGTATCTGTACGGCGAGTTTTTTCCAGCCGGGAACGGACCGTCTCGAATTCACTGCGTCCCAGCAAGGGCAGTGTTTCAGCGGTATGTTTGAGGCGGCGCATCGGGATCCATAACAGTGCCAGCAGTATCAGCTCAGAGATGATCAAACCCAGCAAGCCGATGCCGACGCTTTGCCAGGCGACACGTTGCAGATGCTGGAGATTGCGGGTGCGATCAAAAATCACCAACATGGAAGGCTTGCCAGTGGTGTGGGTGCTACCCAGTACCGAT
>JBDSHM010000042.1:0-1843 GCA_039918495.1 Sulfuriferula sp.
AGCTCTACTCGAACCACCGAAATGGCGTTATTGGTTTTACGAAATCGCCAATAGCCGAATATCCCGGTCAGGATTCCGCTGGGGATACAGGTAATGCCCACTGCAGTAAACCATATCTCATGTGAGAAATGGATGATCGATACGCCTGCAATGAGGAGCGCTACACCCGAGCGCAGGTAAGACAGGAAAGTTCTCTCATTTGCCAATAGCGTACGATCAATTGCCAGCTGATCTCTCAAAATCAGCTCTGCCGCTTCAAAGCGTGAATATGGGCCATGTGCCATCTTGCTTGGGACTCCTAATTAAGGTTGAAAATGAAATGAATAGACCCCCGAAACGTTGCAGAAAGCAACGTGTATACGGGAGCCGGGATGTATGTGCTGTAAGGCGCCATGGGCGGGCATTATAAACCCACATGCCGCAGCATGGGACTAATCGGGCAATTCAGCGCCGGCAAACACGCCGGTCACCCGAGCCTATTTCAAAACCAGAAGGAGGTGTCTTTCAGCAAAAACTCGACGTAGGACATATAGTGCGATCCGTCGCAGGAGAAGGTCAGACTGATCATGCCGTTGAAGATGTTGATCGAGGCCGTACGCAGATAAATGGTTTGATCTGCAAAGCGCAGGGAGCGCATGGTACTCAGAATCCGTTCGATATTATGCTGCGGGATAGTGGCATCATGCGGGTAGGGCCGGGACGGAAATACCAGGCAGATGTCCGGATCGCTCAGCGCTTCGTGATCCAGCATGCGATAGCGATAGGGATCGTCTACGGTCCAGATGGTGGCCTGGCTGCTGGAAAAGTGAATCTGGCACTGAAATACCCCGCGCATGGTCAGCAGCTCTTCGAGTATGGACAAAGCCTGTTCCAGATTGCCGTCCATCGGGCTGTCCACGCGACATTGCTGAAACACGGTGCCGCGTATGGCCGGATCGCCTTTTACCTGGCGCCAATACGCCGGTTCTTCATAGAGCTCAGATGTCACTGGCAAATCACGCAAGTCGAAATCCGCACCCAGATAACCCAGCATGCCGGCATCCGAGCGTACCACCTGCAGTGCGGTGAGCGACGGCCGGTGTCCCATCATGCTGATGTAGGCATCGGAAAGCAGAAAGCCCCATGCGGGTACGGCCTCTTTCATGTACGGTCGCTGGGAGCGGTCACGCCCGAAATGTTCCAGTGCCAGCGCCGTCGCACTGACATTGTCGCAAATCTGGACGCCATCAGTGCCCAGACAGTACAAAAAAGCGCAATAGGGAACGCTGGAAAAGCTTTGGGCGAGAATACCGTCCAGCTGTTCGCGATCGCCCCACACTGGCAGACATTGTTCGGCCAAATGCGCGAGCGGCTCACGCAGCTTTTTAGCCAGCTCTTCCCGTTGCAAATAAATACATTCTTTCCAAGATTTATTCATATATTCCGGTCAATACGATTGCATGTCATGAAACTATTTAGCGGCAATTCAAACATCCTGAATATACATCACCTGAATTTCAGATTGGATACTGTCAGCTGACAATGGTTTCCGAATTTTTCTTTCCTGCGCGGTTCATTGTCCGCCGATTTTTTCCAGGTAACGTTTCAACACGATTGCGCTGTTGTGCTGCTCATCCTTGGCTGCAAAAACCAGGGTGATCACGTCCTTTTCAGCCATCTTTCTTAACCGCTCGACCAATACGGATTTCCCGACCAGTTCTGCCCGGTAGCGCTCCTGAAACTCGGGCCATTTGGCCGGGTCGTGGGCAAACCATTGACGCAGCTCCGTACTGGGCGCAATGTCCTTTAGCCATTCGTCCACCTTCGCATGTTGCTTATCGAGCCCGCGCGGCCACAATCTTTC
>JBDSHM010000043.1:0-4055 GCA_039918495.1 Sulfuriferula sp.
ATACGTAACCCTGGCGTGCCGACGGGGTTAGATAATTCGGGCAGCTGCCAGAAACAGGCCGGCTACGCATAAGGTACCGATCGCCCATGATGCAGAACGCAAGGTGGCTTTGTTGACGATATAAAAAATGCCATGCAGCAGGCGCATGGTCACAAAGCCAATGGCAAACCAGTTGGTCAAGGCACTTGAGCCGATCAGCATGTGCGCGGTAATCACGGCAGCCGCGAATGGGGGAAACGCTTCGAACCCGTTTAGCTGAGCCCAATTAGAACGTTGTCGCCAGCCTGTGGTGCGTGCCAGATATTCGCGTGGTGCACTGTTGTCATAATCGCGACCGGATTTCGCGATTACAGCAAATAGATAAGGTAAAACCGCGGCGGCCAATATCATCCACAAGGCAATAGTCATCTGATCTCCTTGACCTTCGTAACAACAAGTTTGCGCGTTCAATACGACTTTATCATCTGGTTGCCAAAATGGGGCAGTGACGAATCCGGGTGTGGATGTCAGGATGAATTCGTATTGAGCGTCTTGCAGGTGTTGATTAGGCCGTTGGTTGAGCTGTCGTGTTCACTGGCTCTACCCGGATTGACCAGCCCTTTCTCGATAGCGCCGGCGAGTTGTTTACCCAACTCCACGCCCCATTGATCGAACGAATTCACATCCCAGATCATGCCCTGCACAAATACTTTATGCTCATACAGGGCGATCAGTGCGCCGAGCGTATGCGGGTCCAATTTGCGATAGAGCAGGGTGTTGCTGGGACGATTGCCGGGAAACACCTTGTGCGGCAAGAGGGCTTTGATTTCGGCGCTATCCAAGCCGGCGGCGATGAGCTCAGCACGTACTTCGTCGCGGGTTTTCCCGAGCATCAATGCTTTGCTCTGGGCAAAGCAGTTGGAGAGCAATACCTGATGTTGCTGACCAATCGGATTGTGTGATTCGGCCGCTGCCAGGAAATCCGCCGGGATCAAACGGGTGCCCTGATGGATGAGCTGATAGAACGCATGCTGACCATTGGTACCGGGTTCACCCCAGACTATCGCGCCTGTGGTATAGCGTACCGATTTGCCACTGCGGGTCACACTTTTGCCATTGCTCTCCATATCGAGTTGCTGGAGATAGGCGGGAAAGCGGGCCAGATATTGATCGTAAGGTAGTACTACCTGACTTTGCGCATCCCAGAAATTGTTGTACCAGATACCCAACAGCGCCATGATTACCGGCATGTTTTGCGCCAGTGGCGCAGTACGGAAATGCTGATCCATGGCGAATGCGCCATCGAGTAGTTTGGTGAAGTGATCCATGCCGATCATCAGCGCAACCGACAGACCCACTGCCGACCACACCGAATAGCGTCCCCCTACCCAGTCCCAGAAACCGAACATGTGCGCTGTATCGATACCAAATGCGCGGACTTTTTCGGTATGCGTAGAGACGGCGACGAAGTGTTGGGCGACGGCGGTCTCATCTTTCAATGCCGAAAGCAGCCAGCGTCTCGCAGCATGCGCATTGAGCAGTGTTTCCGGTGTGCCGAAAGATTTCGAGGCGACAATAAACAGAGTGGTTTCTGGATCAAGCCGTCGCAGCACTTCACTGATATGCGTGGGGTCCACATTGGAAACGAAATGTGGAGTCAGGTTTTTTTGCCAGTAGGGGGTTAGCGCCTGGGTGACCATTACCGGCCCGAGGTCGGAGCCACCGATGCCGATATTGACGATGTTGGTAATGCGTTTGCCGGTGTGTCCGCGCCATTTTCCGGTGCGTACCGCTTGCGTGAATTTTTTCATGCGAGCCAGTACTTTTCGAACCTCCGGCATGACATCCTCACCAGCCACAAATACCGGCTGCGAGGTGCGGTTGCGAAGCGCGGTGTGAAGTACTGCGCGATGTTCGGTAAGGTTGATTTCCACACCATCAAACATGGCCTCGATGGCTTTTTGCAGCAGACTGGTTCGCGCCAGTTTGATCAGCTGTTTCATGGTGTCTGCGGTGATGCGGTTTTTCGAGTAATCGAGCAGAATGCCGGCCGCACTCATCGAAAACCGTTCAAAGCGTTTTTTATCCTTTGCGAACAGTTCGCGCATGGATGTTTTGGCCAATACTTTGCGCTGGATTTTCAGCGTCTGCCAAGCGGGGTAGAGAGTAGGATCAGACTTCGCCATGTTCGCTCCAGCCAGTTGAATTATCGATTGTTATACACCAGAATAATGCCAGCCAATGGCGGGACAGTCAGGTTTAATGAAGCAGGATATTCCATCCATGGTATGGCGTCTGTCTGCAGACCCACACAGTTCCCTACATTGCTGCCGCCATAGTAAGTTGAATCACTGTTGAATATTTCTGAATATGAACCAGCATGAGGCACACCAATCCGATAATTAGTGCGCACCACCGGGGTAAAGTTCAACACAACAATGACGAGCGATCCGTCGCTGGCATAGCGTACGTAGCTCAATGCGGATTGTTCTGCATCGTGACAATCGATCCAGGCAAAGCCGGCTGCCGAGAAGTCCAGCTGATGTAATGCAGGGGTGTCGCGGTACAGTTGATTGAGGTCATGAACCAGTTTCTGCACACCTTCGTGCCAGTGGCTTTGCAGCAGCCCCCAATCCAGTTCCCGGCCTGAATTCCACTCGCGTGTTTGCGCGAATTCGTTGCCCATGAAATTGAGCTTTTTGCCGGGCGTGGTCATCTGGTAGGTGAATAACAGACGCAGGTTGGAAAATTTTTGCCAGGTGTCACCCGGCATTTTATCGATCAGTGAACCTTTTCCATGTACCACTTCATCGTGCGAAAACGGCAGCATGAAGTTCTCCGTATAGGCATACAGCTGACCGAAAGTCAGTTTCGCGTGGTGATGTTTGCGATGTACCGGATCGTGGCGGATATAGGCCAGCGTATCGTTCATCCAACCCATATTCCACTTCATCGAGAAACCCAGGCCACCCAGATATACCGGCCGCGATACCATCGGCCAGGAGGTGGATTCTTCCGCCAGCGTCAAGGCGCCGGGGAACGCCTCATGCACCATGATATTCAGCGTGCGCAGAAACTCAATGGCCTCCAGGTTTTCGTGTCCGCCAAATTGGTTGGGCAGCCATTCTCCGGCTTTGCGCGAGTAGTCGAGATAGAGCATGGAGGCAACTGCATCCACGCGCAGACCGTCGAAATGGAATTCGGCCAGCCAGTAGTGAGCGCTGGACAGCAGAAAACTTTTTACCTCGTTGCGTCCGTAATTGAAAATATGAGTACCCCAATCCTGATGGAATCCCAGACGCGGGTCTTCGTGCTCATACAATGCGGTACCGTCAAAATGCGCCAGCGCAAAGGCATCTTGAGGAAAATGCGCCGGTACCCAATCCAGTAATACGCCGAGGCCGGACTGATGGCAGGTATCGATGAAATAGCGCAGATCATCCGCGCTGCCAAACCGGCTGGTGGGTGCAAAATAGCCGGTAGCCTGATATCCCCACGATTCATCCAGCGGATGCTCGCTGATCGGCATCAACTCGACGTGCGTGTAGCCCATCTCACGGCAGTACTCGACCAGCAGGTGGGCCAACTCGCGGTAGTTGAGCCAGCCGTGCAGCCGGTCTTGCCCGCGCCGCCAACTACCAAGATGAACTTCGTAGACCGAGATGGGCTTGTCGAGCTGGCTCGTGTTTGCCCGCTGGTTAATCCACTCGGAATCGCGCCACTGGTACGCGTCGAGATCGGTCACAATCGACGCGGTGCGCGGCGGCAACTCGGCCGCAAAACCGTAGGGGTCGGTCTTGTCGATAATTTCGCCCTGCGCCGACTTAATGCGGTACTTGTATTTCTCGCCGGGGCCGATTCGCGGCAGGAAGGTTTCCCAAATGCCGCTGGGAATGAGCTTCTTAAGCGGATGCTTGCGGCCATCCCAATGATTGAAGTCTCCCACCACGCTCACGCCGTGGGCGTTCGGCGCCCAGACGGCAAAGTTCACGCCCGCCACGCCGTCTACGGTGCGAAGCTGCGCTCCGAACTTGGTGTACGCCAGAATGTGGTTCCCTTCGCCTATCAGATGCAGG
>JBDSHM010000044.1:0-3462 GCA_039918495.1 Sulfuriferula sp.
GCCGTGCTCGGGCATTCGGTTGGTGCCGGCGCGGTGCTACTGGCGGCGTCACGCCGCAATGATCTGGCTGCCGTGATCAGCGTCGCGGCGTTTTCTCACCCGGCCAACATGATGCGGCGCTTTCTGGCCGCTCGTCACGTGCCGTACATGCTGTTCGGCTGGTATGTCATACGCTATGTGCAGCACATTATCGGTCAGCGTTTCGATGCCATCGCACCGCGTCATACCATTTCCAAAATCCACTGTCCGGTGCTGCTGGTGCATGGCAACGATGACACCACGATTCCGGTTAGCGAGGCCCACGAAATTTATGCGCAGCGCACCAGCGACGCGGTGCAATTGCTGATTCTGCCGGGTGAGCATGACGCATCCGATGAACTGGAACGCCATGCGGACAAATTACTGGCGTTCCTGAATCAGGCAACCACAACCGGCGTATAGCCCGCTTCGGTTATCGCATCCTGCAGCGCCTGTTGCTGGGTGCTGCCATCAATCCGCACACTGTGGTTGGGAACATCAATGGCTACTTTGGCTTTCGCATCCACCGCAGCGACCGCTTTGGTAATTACCCCGGCGCAATGTCCGCAGGTCATGTCCTCAACTTTAAATTCAATCATGGCTTACTCCATTTATCCAAGTGTGAGGTGTCAATATAAACCTTCCTAGTATGGGAAGGTCAAGATGCGCAAAATGAGAATCAGCAAAAATATTCTGTCCGCCAAACAAGTTTCCAAACGGGGCGGTTATCTCACCTGCGAGGTGGAAACTGATCGTGTGCTACTTTCCGGTTCTGCGGTAATATTTATGGAGGCAGAAATTACCATCTAGAATGAGCGTCGGACAATCGGAATCGATTTCCTGTAAGGCGGCTTGTCAGTTTCGCGTTTTGAAAGTGGGAGCATATGCATGACCATCCATACCGCAGAAGTACTTTGGGAGCGCGGACAGCAAGCCTTTGTCGACAACCGTTACAGCAGAAAACATATTCTGCGTTTTGATGCGGGAATTGAAGTCGCCGGATCGTCCTCCCCCCATACTGTTCCGTTGCCTTATTCAACTACGGCAGCCATTGATCCTGAAGAAACATTCGTGAGTTCGCTTTCCAGTTGCCATATGCTCTGGTTCCTATCCATTACGGCCAAACATGGATTTGTAGTTGATCATTACCATGATGTTGCTGAAGGTGTAATGGCTCATAACACCGAAGGCAAGCTCATGATGAAGATCGTCACATTACATCCTCAAGTTGTTTTTTCAGGGGGAAAATTACCCAGCAGGGCAGAAGTTGAACAACTTCATCATCAAGCGCACGAAGCGTGTTTTATTGCCAACTCGGTGAAGACAGAGATCCGCTGTGAACCAAGGTAAAGCGCATCTGGAGAGGTTCCTAGGAAAGCTCGCAAACAGTTCGTCCATGTTTAAATTCAAAGGACGAAACATGCGCAATAGTGAAAGCATAATCTCGACCGGAAAGCAGACAACCAAGCCGTCAAACGTCCATCGCATAATCCCAACTTCAACAGGAGTTTTCCAATGATTGTTCTGTATACCATGCACAGTGAAAGCCCCAATATACGGAAGGTTTCAATGATGCTGGAAGAAACCGGTTTGCCCTATACCGTCAAACGTATAGATAAGCAAAGCGACGGCAGGTATCCGGCTGAGTTTCTTGCCATCAGCCCTAACGCGACTGTACCCGCTATCGTGGATACCGATACCGACACTATCCTCTTTGAATCGGGTGCAATCCTGTACTACCTTGCGGAAAAAACCGGGAAATTGCTGCCCGTGAATCTTCAGAATCGGTCGCAGGCCATTAAATGGTTGATGTTTGAAGTGGCAAACGTGGGTCCGGTAATGGGCGAGTTGTACCATTATCTGTTGATTGATTACGGCGAAATGCCTGCGGCCATTCTTCAGCGCTACAAGGACAGGCTTGTCCGCTACTGCCAGATACTTGATCAGCAGCTGTCACGCGGCCAATATCTCTGCGGCGAATACTCTATTGCCGATATCGCGTTATATCCATGGACGATAATTTTGGAGGATATGGCGGAGATTAATCTGGATGACTATCCCAATTTGAAAAATTGGATTGCCACTATCAGTCAGCGCCCGGGGATCTCACCTGTTGTCCAGGCCGGTTTATAACAGGATTAACCGACGTGAACCGAAAATAAATCAGCATGATGGTGGCGTACAAGCATGCGTTTTGGGTATCCAGCAATATAGTCAACGCTACCTCATGCCTCACAATATGAAATTTCATTTTCGTCTGATTCGATATGTGTGGGCGGCGCCATGTACGATGATTGGTTTGATATTCGCACTGCCTTTAATCCTTGCTGGCGCCCGATACAAAAGTGTTTTTGGTGTGCTGGAAATCGCGTTGCCGCAACAAAATAAACGCGGTTTTCGCGTGCTGAATCAGTTGCCATTTTGCGCCATCACGTTTGGCCATGTTGTCATTGGAACCAGCGCTGAGAACCTTGAACACTTGCGTGATCATGAACATGAACACGTCAGACAATATGAACGATGGGGTCTATTCTTCTTCCTGGCATATCCGGCCTCAAGTCTGCATCAGTGGATACAAGGGAATGATGCTTATTGGGATAATTGGTTTGAAGTGCAAGCACGGCTCTGGGCGGATCAAGCTAAAACAAGGCTTGAGCAGTTATTCAAGCATGATTGGAATGAGAACCCAATCGAAGGCGGAAATAAAACAAGATGAGCCATCCTGACCCCACGCGACTTAAAATACTTGCGCCTCCCCCCAGGATGTGGCTTGACATGTTGCTGCTGGGTTTCGCAATTCAGACAATTTCTCCGATTCGGCTTTTTTCAACCACGTATTCACATATAGTTCTAGGGAGCTGTATTTTTGCGCTAAGCGCTGCATTCGCGCGTTGGGCGTTTGTGGTTATGCGGAAAATGGGTACCACAGCGAATCCTGACAAACCATCCGAAGCATTGACGACGAGCGGACCTTTTCGTTTTTCGCGTAATCCGGCTTATGTTGCAATGACGGGGCTATATATGGCGTTGTGTTTTATCGGCAACGCAGGATGGCCCTTGATATTACTGGGGCCGCTACTGCTGATCATGTACTGGGGGGTAATTCGGAAAGAAGAGAATTATCTTTCCGAAAAATTCGGTCAGAGTTATCTGGTCTATAAATCAGAGGTTCGGCGCTGGTTATAGACCGTGGCTCAGACGCTATACCAAGGAACAAGAAATTTTTCCGATAGAGGTGTTACATACCGCACTGCAAGAAACATTTTGAATCCTGCTGGCAATGACATCCAGTATCACCAACGCGTCATCCAGATGCTACGCGATCAAGTGACGTTTCACTCTCAATGCAGCATCGGGATTCAGCGTAGCGCGGTGCGGCTTGGTTCCGCCTTATCGAGTCACTATCCAGCGATTGCTAGCGACATTAGGCAGGTGTTTGAGTAC
>JBDSHM010000045.1:0-6670 GCA_039918495.1 Sulfuriferula sp.
CATGTCCGAATAATGCGCAGGCTGGACGTCATGCAAGCGTCGCAATAATCAATCCAGGCGTTTGAAAGGCTGGCGTCCCGTCTCACCCAGGTTCTGGAGCGGATGATGATTACCTTATACGAGCTGCACTGGTCACATTATTGCGAGAAAGTTCGCCTGGCGTTGGACCACATGGGCCTGGACTGGCGCATGGTCGGCATCGATGCCTTTAACAAACGGCCATTGCGTGAACATCCCCTGCCGCCGCATCTACCCGGGCATACGGTGCCCGCTATCCATGATGACTGCAGCGACGCATTCGTCATGGATTCCACCCCGATATTGCGCTATCTCGCTGCCCGCTATACGGATGCGCCCAGTCTGTTCCCCGGCGATCAAGCCAACAGCGCCGCGATTGATGCGCAACTGATCGAATTCGATACCCTTCTGGGCATACCGGCACGTCGCTTCGGTTATACCCAGGTCATACTGGAGTGCCCTGATCTGCTGGCCGATCTGTTTCTTGCCCATCGCAACAAAGGGCTGTTTGGCAAACCGATCATGCGCACGATTGCGGGAACATGCCTGGGGATGCTGTTGAGCAAACGGTTTGCATTTCATCGCTCCGAATCCCTGGGGCTGTATGAAGCTTTGGAAGCCTATTTATTGCGGCTTGCCGCACGGCTGGAAGGCAGAGAGTTCATTGTGGGCGAGCAGTTCTCGGCAGCGGATATCGCTTTTGCGGCACAGATCAGACCCATCACAGTCGTGCCTTTCTTCGCCGAACATCCGCAATTGCAAGGCTTATTCGAGCGGCATCGAAAAACCATCGCGTCCTGTCACGGCGAAGTGTCTTTCCTATATCAAACCGGTATTGCCCAAGCCCGAATGCGCAAACCGCCGATGCGCAGAAAATTGCGCGAGATAGCGGCTTCGTTACCCTTTCAGTCGCATGGCGATCTGTCTGGTAATGATCAGAATCGGGTCTGGACATGGGGCATGCTGGCCATGCCATTTCATTACTTTGTCAGCTTACGCAGCCGCAAGGTGCGCCAGTCTCTCGCAACGAGTAACGTGAGGTAAGCAGCCATGCACTGGAAGCACTATGTTGCGCTTGGAGACAGCATTTCGGCTGGGATGGGGGACGATGTAGCCGGTATCGATGCGCTCAGTTGGCCGGATCGACTTGCCCGGACTTTACGCCGGATTAATCCCGACTTGCGCTATGACAATCTGGCTCAACACGGCCATACCACTGCGGACCTCCTCTCCCTGCAATATCCGCAGGCTGCCGCAATGCAACCGGATCTGGTCAGTATCCTTTGTGGAGGAAATGACGTGCTGTCGCCACACTGGTTACCGCCGCAATACAGTGACGCACTGGAAAAACTGTTTAGTGCGTTCAAATCGCAAGGCGCGACGGTGATTTCCTTTACCTTGTTGAATCCTGCATCCGTATTGCCGCCACGGCTTGCCGCACGCACCTGCGCACGTCTGGAACAAGCGCACAGCATTGTGCGGGAATTAAGTGAGCGATATCACTGCATCTGTGTGGATTGCTGGCAGCTGGCGGGCACGCACGACCCCGGCATATGGAGCGCAGATCGCAAGCATCCCAATGCCCTTGCCCATCAATTGGTCGCCGCAGAAGTGGAGCGATGCCTGCGTCAAGCCGCGAATCTGACGTCGTGAATTGCAAGCCTGCTGCGCGATTTCGGTTAAGGTAGCTAGGCAATCGGGTAATGTTGTAGCATTTGTAAGTCTTTTTTCCATACATTCAAGGATGAATTGCAATGAGAAAAACGCCCGATGAGCAATATCTCGAAGAAGCCAAGCTGTTGACCAAGGAACAAACCGAACGTCTGTTGTCGAGAATGCGTACAAAACTGACGCGCAGACTGGAGGACAAGAAGCTGAGTGCGCTGGAGGTCGTGGCGATTCAACTTGAGATCGAGGATAAGGAACTCAATGAATGGCGCGAGAGAATGGCTGAAATAGAGAAGAACACGAAAAAGAAATAGCACGATTTTTGGCATTTATCCCATAGCTGCTTGAACTCCGCTACTGTCCCGGTAGCGTGATCTGCGCGCCCTTGGTCACAATCAACACCACTCTCGTGCCTGTTTGGTCAGCGCGTTAGCATGAAGGGGTGGATTCGGCTATGTGGTGCCACCATCAGTTAGATGAGTGTGCACCTTATTTCGGGGGAAAGTTACTCTCATTGGCCACTTCCCGGTTACTTTTACGTTGGCTGATAACCGATTTCTGGCATTTGTGTAGCATCAGATAAATAGGCCTCAGTTAAAGTTCCTATACGCGCTTGTAGTATCAAGGATTGCCATAAGTGTTCTGCCATGCTGGATTTATCGAGTGCGTTCAAGCGAGCAATCACAATCTCACGCGTTACACCTTTCATGTGTTTTCCAGCGATGGAAATAAGTTTTCCATTGTTCAATTCTTCTTCAACCATGAACACGGGCATATGCCCCCATGCCAAGCCTTGCAGAATGATCGCTTTCTTGGTGTGTTGATCTCCTACCGTCAAATGTGGCGTGTTATTGAGTACAAAACGGTTCAATTTCTCGCTATGTGTTGACGTGTCTCTAATGATGCACTGGGTATAGCCGTTTAAGTCGGCATATTGGATTTCATTATTCAAAGGGAAATTTACAAACTCCGGGGCTACAACGGGTAACACCTGGACTTTGCAAAAATCCTGATACTCGTAGCGTGAATCAGACTTGTCGACGTGATGAATAAGCAGGTCGGCGTCGCCATCGAGTATCTGTTCATTTGGGCCAAACAAATTTCCGGAAAACAAATTGAGCCTTACATTGGGATGCGCTTTGGAAAAATTCTGAAGTAATGCCAAGGCAGCTGGTACAGGGGTAATGTCACCAATAACAATATTGAGTTCGCCTGCTTCGTCACCTCTCAAGTGAATGGCCTGATCTTTAAGCTTGTCAATATCAGCCAGCATTTGCTTCACACTTTTATGGAATTTTTTGCCTTTTTCGGTGAGAACAGAGCGGTAACCGGAACGATCAAACATTGCAAATCCGAGCTCGTCTTCCAGTTTTTTTAACATGGCAATTACACTGGGATGAGTCTTATTAAGATACTTTGCCCCTGCTTGGATGCTGCCTTGAGTGATCACGGCATCCAAAGTCAGCATCTGCTGCATCGTAATATTCATAATGTAATAAAGACCTACAATCAATGTAAAAAAATACTACTTTTGTTATACATCGCGCCTACATAGAATCTAGCTGGAGATTGTCAAACTAAGCCATCCAGATATTTTTTGTCAATTGGCCCATTGTTTAGATGGAGGTTTTCACTGTGAATCTGAAAATATGTATTGCTTGCTTTATTGCGTATGCCTCAATTGTTACGGGTACAGCCATTGCGGGTGAGGTTGTGCAGTCCTACGAAGGATTAACCCTGAATGCCAACCTTGAGCTTGCTCCCGGCAAGACCGTTGCCGATGGTGTAATCCTGATTACCCATGCCGGCTTAGCAACTCGAAATATGGAGCTCTATGTTTATCTTCAGAAATTACTCAGGAAAAAGGGTTATAACACGCTTGCCATTAACCTGAGCCTCGGTCTCAATAATCGTCATGGCATGTACGATTGCAAAGCCACGCATCGTCACCACTACGCGGATGCCGCCAATGAGATTGGTGCGTGGGTGAGCTGGCTGAAACAAGAGGGTGCGAAGCAGGTGGTGCTTTTGGGTCATTCACGGGGTGGTGGGGATACGGCGCTCTATGCAGCTGAGCGGGACAATGCGCTGGTGAAGGCTGTGATTTTATTGGCACCAGATACACGCGAAACCAACGATGCCGTCGCATATCAGAAGCGATATCAGAAGTCTTTGGCGCCAGTGCTCGAGAAGGCGCAGAAGCTGGTCAAAGAGGGCAAGGGCAGCACTGTGATGGAACATATTGATTTTCTGTATTGCCCGGACACTTCGGTGGCGGCTGCCACATTCGTTTCATATTATGGATCTGATCCGCGTCTTGATACCCCGTATTTGATTCCAAAAATCAGGAAACCTACCTTGGTACTACTTGCCGGTGACGACGAAGTAGTGGTTAACGGTAAGAAATTCGCGATGCTTGCCAACGATAAGTACGTGCAGATAAAAGTGATTGAGGGTGCTGGCCACTTCTTCGGCGACCTAAATGCTGATGACGCAGTAGATGCTATGGACACATTTTTGAAGCGTGTCGGTTATAAGTGACTCATTGGGATTTGTATGGTTAAGTAACCGGACGTTATCAAATACTGAAAACGGCACTGCATTGCATATGGGTCAAACATTCAACGATCACTTCGCGGCAGTAGCGACCAGTTACGCTGATTTCCGTCCAACCTATCCTGCAGCATTGTTCACGTGGCTGGCGCAAATCGCCCCCAATCGAAACCTCGCATGGGATTGTGCAACAGGTAACGGACAGGCGGCCCGTGATCTGGCGGTGCATTTTAATCGCGTTGTTGCCACGGATGCCAGTACGGCTCAGATTGACGCAGCGTTGGCCCATTCCAGGATCGAATATCGTGTTGCGGCGGCGGAAGCCAGCGGCTTGGCAGACGCGACAGTTGACCTGATTACTGTGGCACAGGCGCTGCACTGGTTCCATCTCAACCGGTTCTATGCCGAGGCAAGGCGAGTTCTGAAACCCACTGGCGTGCTGGTAGTCTGGACCTATGGCGTGTTCAGTGTGGAAGATGCAAGAATCAATGACTGCACGAATGCCTTTTATCAGGACACGGTTGGCCCATTCTGGCCGCCAGAACGTATACATGTGGAAAGCGGCTATCGGACACTGGCATTCCCTTTCAGCGAAATTCAAACACCGCAATTCAGTATGGAAACTGCATGGACCCTGGCAGAACTGCTCGGTTATCTGCGCAGCTGGTCGGCGACCGGGCGTTATATTGCAGCGCACGCTATCGATCCGGTAGATACCTTGGCGAAGGAACTCGCCCCGATGTGGGGAGATGCGCAACGCACAAGACGCGTATCATGGCCATTATCGGTGCGTGCAGGGCGGGTTGGAGAATCACATAGCGGCTAGGCAATGCAAAGGAGTCGAGATGGATAGCACTCAGTCTGACAAATTTTTCGCCGGTTCAATCCCCAAGCTATACGAAGCCTATCTGGTTCCGCTCATTTTCCAGCAGTATGCCGAAGGGTTGGCGCAGCTGTTGGTTGCACACAAACCAGCGCGGATGCTTGAGGTTGCTGCGGGAACAGGCGTGCTCACCCGTTGTCTTGCAGCGCTGCTGCCTGCAGATGTGGCAATTGTCGCCACCGATCTGAGTCAGCCCATGCTGGATATGGCATCCGAAATAGGCGTATCTCGCCCAGTCGAATGGCGGCAGGCGGATGTCATGCAACTACCTTTCGAAACGGACTCGTTTGACGCAGTGGCGTGCCAATTCGGGGTGATGTTTTTTCCCGACAAATCGGCGGCTTTCGCGGAGATTCGCCGGGTTTTGAAGCCGGGCGGTGTGCTCTTGTTCAACGTATGGGATCGCATCGAGGAAAACGAGTTTGCGCATGCGGTAGCGGGTGCGCTCGAAGTGATTTTTCCCGAAGACCCTCCGTATTTCATGACGCGTACACCACATGGCTATTACGACATCGAAATCATTCAGCGTGATCTGCGCAACGCCGGGTTTATTGCTGCGCCAGTTATCGAAACAATGGCTGCAAGAAGCATCGCGGATTCCGCAAGCATCCCGGCGCTGGCGTACTGCCAGGGCACCCCACTCCGCAATGAAATCGAGGCACGTAACAACATCTTGCTCGATCAGGTGACGGAGGCTGCCGAAAACGCCATTGCCGCAAGGTTCGGACGAGGGCGGGTCGATGGCAAGATACAGGCGCATATCGTTGAAGTCGAAAACTGAAATCCGTCAATAAAAGGATTGCGCGCCTATCCGGTAGCTGGCGCAGATTCGTTTAAAAGCCGGGCACCAAATTATATGGATGGGACGTTGCAAATCGGAGGTGGCAATGAGAGGGAGTTGTTTATGTGGTGCCGTTGTCTACGAAGTCGAGCAACTGGATATGCCGATTGTTCATTGCCACTGCCATACCTGCCGCAAGGCACATGCGGCAGCATCTGTTCCTTGTGCCGGTGTCCATCGCGCGCATTTCCGGTGGTTGCAAGGAGAGGAGAAATTAAGCACTTTCGAATCATCGCCAGGAAAGCTGCGTCATTTCTGTTCAGTCTGCGGTACGCACGTCATGGCGGAACGGCCTGCTCAACCCCACGTTATCCTGCGCGTGGCGACACTTGATGAAGACCCCGGCACCCAGCCGGCCATGCATATCTGGTGTTCGCATGATGTTTCATGGCTGCAGGATAACGAGGACGTGCTGAGCTATCAGGAATGGCATCCGCGTTAATAATGTACAGGTTAGGCGACCCATTGACCGATTGTCGGCCAAACCAGCCTATCGCCTTATCCGAAAGCAGCCGTTCAACGCCGAGTTAAGCGGCGGCCGGTATGGAGCGCCGATTGCGCAAACATGGCGAAGCCATGCGCAAAAAGGCGCGGAATACTGGGTGTCCAAGTGAGCGCAGCGAGCGGCTTGAACACCTTGTTGGCCATTCCTCGATATAGAGCCACTTTAAAATGCTCGCCGTGACAGCTGCAACCACAACATTAGC
>JBDSHM010000046.1:0-3171 GCA_039918495.1 Sulfuriferula sp.
ATCCGCGAGCTTGCCTTTGAGTTCCAACAACAGACGCTCGGCAGTTTTTTTGCCGATGCCGGGGATTTTAGTGAGCCGTCCGGTATCCTGCATCGTCACAGCCTGCGCCAGTTCGTTCGCATTCATGCCGGACAGCACCGCCAGTGCCATTTTCGCACCGACCCCGGTGATCTTGATAAGCTGCCGGAAAGTGGCGCGTTCCGCTTCATTGCCAAAGCCGTACAGCAGTTGCGCATCCTCGCGCACCACAAGATGCGTATGCAATGCGACACGCTCGCCGAGCGCAGGCAGATTGTAGAACGTGCTCATCGGTACATTGATTTCATAGCCGACTCCATGCGCATCCACCACGATCTGCGGCGGGTGTTTTTCGATGAGCGTACCGGTAATTCTGCCGATCATTTGCAGTCCTTTTTATTCACACCAAGCGCCCATTCTTGACCCGATAACCCGCTGTAGCCAAGCTACCCATCCCTTGTCCGCCATGCGCGTGACAAATGGCGCAGGCCAGCGCATCGGCCGCATCCGGGCTGGGTACGCCGGGCAGATTCAACAAGCGCTTGACCATTGCCTGCACCTGCTCCTTGGCAGCGTGCCCATTTCCCACCA
Organism: Sulfuriferula sp.; assembly: GCA_039918495.1. Taxonomy (GTDB): domain Bacteria; phylum Pseudomonadota; class Gammaproteobacteria; order Burkholderiales; family Sulfuriferulaceae; genus Sulfuriferula. The sequence goes on from JBDSHM010000046.1 coordinate 610, forward strand.
CCGCCTGTTTCACTTGCAATGCCGTATATTCAGCCACCGGCAAGGCCTCCAGCACTGCGGCACAAATCGCCGCCCCTCTTGCCTGACCGAGTAGCAAGGTGGATTGCGGATTCACGTTGACGAACACTTTTTCCACCGCCACCTGTTGTGGCTGGTTAGTCAGGATCACTTCTCGCAGGCTCAACAGGATCACTTTAAGCCGCTCCGGCAACTCCCCTTCCCCACTTTTGATACAGCCGCTGGTGAGGTAATGGAGATGGTTACCTGTCTTTTCGATGACGCCGAAACCGGTGATGCGCAAACCGGGATCGATGCCAAGGATGCGGATGGTGGTCAAGACGGATGACTAGGGGAACGAATTGCGATGTGCATCGAAATATCTGTCAGTCGTCAATCACGGCGGAAGTATAGACTTCCTGCACGTCATCCAGGATTTCCAGCGCGTCCAGCAATTTCTGCATTTTCACTGCATCGTCGCCGCCCAATTCAGTTTCGTTCAATGCCTTCATGCTAACTTCACCAAACTCGGCTTTGAAACCGGCGGCTTCAAGTGCTGCCTTGACTGCATGAAAATCGTGTGGAGGCGTGATGACCTCGATGCTGCCATCGTCATTGCTCACCACGTCTTCCGCACCGGCTTCCAGCGCGGCTTCCATCAGTTTGTCTTCGTCGGTACCCGGTGCAAACAGCAATTGGCCGCAGTGTTTGAACTGGAACGCCACACAGCCGTCGGTACCCATATTGCCGCCGTATTTGCTGAATGCGTGGCGGACATCCGCAACCGTGCGTACTTTGTTGTCGGTCAGGCAATCCACCATCACCGCCGCGCCATTGATGCCGTAACCTTCGTAGCGGATTTCCTCGTAGTTCACGCCTTCCAGCTCCCCGCAGCCGCGTTTGATAGCGCGCTCAGTGGTGTCTTTCGGCATATTGGCGTCAAACGCCTTGTCCATTGCCAGACGCAAACGTGGATTGCAGCTCACGTCACCGCCGCCCAATTTCGCGGCAACGGTAATCTCCTTGATCAGGCGCGTAAAAATCTTGCCGCGCTTGGCGTCTGTCGCGGCTTTCTTGTGTTTGATGTTCGCCCATTTGCTGTGGCCGGCCATAACTACCTCTGGTATTCTCAAAAATACGCTAATCTTACCACTGCGACCGCCGATCAGATAAGGCCAGAACAATGACAAAACCGCTGCATATCGCTCAAGCTGACCAGCCGCTCTATCTGCTGCCCCAAATGGCCAACCGTCATGGCCTGATCACCGGCGCCACCGGCACAGGCAAAACAGTCACCCTGCAGGTCATGGCCGAGCATTTTTCCGCTATCGGCGTGCCAGTGTTCATGTCCGATGTGAAAGGCGATCTGTCCGGTATCTCGCAGGCCGGCGGCAGCAATGCCAAGGTGGAAGCGCGCGTAACGCAACTCGCATTGGCCGATTTTGCTTACCAATCCTATCCGGTCACCTTCTGGGATCCCTTTGGCGCAACGGGACACCCGGTGCGCACTACCATCTCCGACATGGGGCCGCTACTGCTGGGGCGCATGCTTAATCTAAATGATACGCAAGCCGGTGTACTCAACCTGGTATTCAAGATTGCGGATGACAATGGCCTGTTGCTGCTCGATCTCAAGGATCTGCGCGCCATGCTGCAATACGTGGGCGACAACGCCAAGGAATTCACCACTGAATTCGGCAATGTCTCAGCGGCCAGTATCGGCGCCATTCAGCGCGGCCTGCTGGAACTGGATAGCCAGGGCGGCGAGAAAATATTCGGCGAACCAATGTTGAACATCGCCGACCTGATCCAGACCGATTCGTCCGGGCGCGGCATGGTCAACATCCTGTGCACCGGCCAGCTGATGCAGTCCCCCAAAACCTATGCCACGCTGCTGCTGTGGCTACTGTCGGAACTGTTCGAAAATTTGCCTGAGGCAGGCGATCTGGACAAGCCCAAGCTGGTATTTTTCTTCGATGAAGCGCATCTGTTATTCAACGATGCGCCGCAGGCGCTGGTGGATAAAATCGAGCAAGTGGTAAGACTCATTCGCTCCAAGGCAGTAGGCGTGTATTTCGTTACCCAGAACCCGGCAGATGTGCCCGACAAAGTGCTGTCTCAACTGGGTAACCGCGTCCAGCATGCACTGCGCGCCTTCAGCCCGCGCGATCAGAAAGCGGTCAAAGCCGCCGCCGAAACCATGCGCGACAACCCCAATCTGGATGAAGAAAGCGTCATTACCGAACTGGGCGTGGGCGAAGCACTGGTGTCCTTCCTCGATGAGAAAGGCCGCCCCGGCATGGTCGAGCGCGCCCTGATTTTGCCTCCTCAGGGGCAGATCGGACCCATTACCGCCGCACAACGTCAGACGCTCATCGCCGGTTCGCTGGTTGCCGGACATTATGAAAAAGAAGTCGACCGGGAATCTGCTTACGAAAAACTCAAAGCCCGTGCCGAACAGGCGGCCATCGCAGCCGCACAACACACCGATGTCAATAAAGCCGAAACCCAGCCAGACGGCGGCCTGCTGGGGAGCATTCTCGGCGGTGGCGGTGGCGGTGGCGG
>JBDSHM010000047.1:0-1767 GCA_039918495.1 Sulfuriferula sp.
CTTGAAGAACAGGTCATACAGGATAAAGCCCAGATAGGACTTTCCCGCCCCGTGATCGACCAGATTAATATCCGCATGGCCTTGCTGCAGCTCCTGCAGCAAAGGCTCGATAAACTGGTACAGATGATAAATCTGTTTGAGCTTGCGCCGACTATCCTGATTCATCTTGCCGTCGCGGGTAAGAATATGCAGCTCTTTCAACAGCTCGACAGACTGGTTGGGTTTGACTTCGTACATGTTTTTCACTTCGCTTATGCCAGACCTGTGCATCTTATCTTCCTTAGCCCCAAATGCGAACCCCACAGCCAGGAAAAACAGCCTGTCACACTTCTTGCACTTGTTTGGCGAATTTACGTTTCTGCCATTGGTGAATGGCTATATTTCACTTTTCAGAGCGGACAGATACACCTATTTCCGTCATCAGACGACAAGGTCATCCGAAATGGACATAGGCGAAAATCGCAAAATGAAATGAAAGCAAATGAACCACAAGAAACTGCCGAACTTAACACTGCGGCTGTCCTTCACCACGCTGCGTATACGCGTTTGCGAGTTCAGACTGCTCAGCGTAGCTCCTGCAATTTCCCCTGAGGCACACCAGGCGGCGGTAGTTTTCCCGGCACATCGGTCACGTCCCGGACGCTGTCGACGAAATATTCGGTGTCTCCAAAGCAGGATGTGGGGATAAACTTATGCTGCTGGTAATGCAGCACCACACGATTGCCGGCCTGCGCGTTGATTTTGTCGACCACACTTTCATCGTGCACCGTGAACTCAAACTTTTCTGGAATCGCGCCTGGCATCGTTACCATGACGATTTCACCCTCCCAAGTTTTGCATAACCAGCCTTTCTTCGATATCTTTTGTACATAACCGGCGCGTTCACCTTCTGAATAACTCCAGTGCAATGTAAGCCAGATCCATCCTGCGGCTAGCAGGCCAAGGATGATCAAGGTAGTCAGGATGATACGTAGTAATTTTGATTGCATGTAGGTGATCTCCTTTTTCCAACCAGTGTACCCCACTCGTCAGGGTTCTGGTACGCATACAGGTATGCGTACACCCGTCACTACTTGCCGTGGCCTACGTCCGCTATACGGCTCAGAACAGCCACATCGTAAATCTTTCACAATCTGACTGCCTGGTGCCCAAGGAACTGACAATACAATTTCTCAAAAGCAGACATTCAACGTCGAGCTAATAAGGGTCTGTTACGCTTTTGCGGCTATCCACCTTGAGGCGCAGGGTTAGTCGCCTGCTGGTGGCTCATGGCTCAGGAGTTCCTGTGTCCTTAAGTCTGTTCCCCAATTGGTCTAGCTTAGCGTAGCGAGTTCACGATACTCTGAGCGAAATTCATCAAGACTCTCTTGTTCAAGCTCTTCCAGATCAAGCAGCGCGTTGTGCGCGCCCTTGGTAGCGCGAGTGAATTCGTCGAGCTTTATCTGGATTGCCTGTGCATCAGGATTTTGGGTATTCTGAATCAGGAAAACCATCAAATAGGTGATGATAGTAGTCCCCGTATTGATCTCCAGCTGCCACGTGTCGCTGTATCCGAAGATCGTGCTAGAAACAAGCTAAACAGCAATCACAGCCACGGCAACGGTGAACGTCTTTGACCTGCCGCTGATATAAGCTACGGCCTTTGCGAATCGGGAGTACCACACTACGTTTCGCATGCTGACCTTGGCTGTGTTTATGGTAGTTTGAGCGTTTAATTACCTTTAATGGTAAGTGCTTTCGTATCCACACTCTTCACGCCTTTAACTT
>JBDSHM010000048.1:0-3561 GCA_039918495.1 Sulfuriferula sp.
GTCGATCGCAGCACGTTCGTGTTCGATGCCAACGGCAAGCAGATCAAGGAATGGCGTAGCGTGAAATCCGCCGGCCACGCGCAGGAAGTGCTGGATACTGTTAAAACCCTCTAGGAGATAATCTGAATGCCCCGCAAAGCCGCTGCGCTCACCAAGCTGTTTGTACTTGATACCAATGTACTGATGCACGATCCCACCAGCTTGTTCCGTTTTGAAGAGCACGACATTTTTTTGCCGATGGTCACACTTGAAGAGCTTGATCACAACAAGAAAGGCATGACTGAAGTGGCGCGCAATGCGCGTCAGGCCAGCCGTTTCCTGGATGAAATCGTGTCCGGTTGCGAAGATTCCATCGAATCCGGGATTCCGCTGAGCAGCAAGAGCCGCAAGGCGGCAACCGGGCGGCTGTTTTTGCAGACCAGGATATCGCGTATCGAAACGCCGCTCAGCCTGCCCAATAGCAAGGTGGATAACCAGATTCTCGGCGTGATTCTGAGTCTGCGCGAAGAGCAGCCCAAGCGTCAGGTCATCCTGGTGTCGAAAGACATCAACATGCGTATCAAGGCACGCGCGCTGGGTTTGCCCGCTGAAGACTACTTCAACGACAAGGTGCTCGAAGATACCGACTTGCTCTATGCCGGGATACGCGAATTGCCGGAAGATTTCTGGGACAAGCATGGCAAGGGGATCGAGTCCTGGCAGGCTGACGGCCATACCTGGTATCGCGTCAAGGGCCCCCTGGTAAACCATCTGCTGGTCAATGAATTCGTCTATCAGGAAGGCAGCAATCCGCTCTACGCCATTGTTCGCTCCATCAATGGCGATGTCGCTGAATTCCAGACCATCAAAGACTACACTCACCAGAAAAATAACGTGTGGGGCATCACTGCGCGCAATCGCGAGCAGAATTTCGCGCTCAATGTGCTGATGGATCCGGAGGTCGATTTTGTGACCTTGCTGGGTCAGGCAGGCACCGGTAAAACCCTGCTCACGCTGGCTGCCGGGCTGATGCAGACACTGGAGCAAAAACGCTATTCGGAAATCATCATGACGCGGGTCACGGTGCCGGTGGGTGAGGATATCGGCTTCCTGCCCGGGACCGAAGAAGAAAAAATGACACCGTGGATGGGCGCGCTGGAAGATAACCTCGACGTGCTCAACAAAACTGACGACAGCGCCGGAGAGTGGGGGCGTGCCGCCACTCAGGATCTGATCCGCAGCCGTATCAAGGTCAAGTCGCTCAACTTTATGCGCGGGCGTACTTTCCTCAACAAATATCTGATTATCGACGAGGCGCAAAACCTGACGCCCAAGCAGATGAAAACCCTCATCACCCGTGCCGGCCCCGGCACCAAGGTGGTGTGCCTGGGCAACATCTCGCAGATCGACACGCCTTATCTCACCGAAGGCAGTTCCGGTCTGACCTACGTGGTGGATCGCTTCAAGGGCTGGGAGCACGGCGGTCACATCACCCTGGCACGCGGTGAGCGTTCACGTCTGGCCGACTGGGCGGGTGAGGTGTTATGACGCGTGCGTGGGTGGTCTTGCTTGGGCTGTTGGTGGTCGCACCTTCGGTCCAGGCAGCCAGTTGTCGCGATGTGGTTCACGCGTTCAATCAGCAAACGCGTTCGCATATCAATGAAGCCGAGCTGACGCAAGCCCTGCAAACGCTCGATGCCGATCACAATACGCGTCTGCCGGATAACTTTGTCACCAAACGCGAGGCGCAATCCGCAGGCTGGCAGCGTGGGCATAGCTTGTGGTCGACCCCTGCGCTTCACGGCAAAAGCATCGGTGGTGATCGTTTCGGCAACCGTGAACGTCAACTGCCTTACGGTCAGTGGCGCGAAGCCGACCTCGACTACCATGGCGGTCATCGTGGCGCCAAGCGCCTGATATTTTCCGGCGACGGGCGGCGCTTCGTCACCGTTGACCACTACCGCACCTTTACCGAGATCCCCACCTGCCAATGAAAACCTGCCACTTGCAAAGCATCACCAGCATGAAAAATTTCTACGACCAGATCACCAAAGATTTCGTTTTCCCCGAGCACTTCGGCCGCAATCTCGACGCCCTGTGGGACGTGCTGACCGACGACGTGGAAGGTCCGTTTGAACTGATCTGGGAAAAACCGGGCATCACGCGCGACGCGCTCGGGGAGGATTACTGGCGGTTGCTGGAAATACTGGCGGACGTGGTGGCGGAGCGGGAGGATTTTAGGTTGGAGTTGCGGAGTTAGTCCTTTATCTTCGAACTGGAACGCATGATTTTTCATGACCGAACAAGAAGAAAAATTTGTGCACTTCGCATCTTGCATCACGTCGCTGAATAATGCTTGGTGCATACTGCAAACGATTCAAACACAGCCGGGCAACCCACTCGTCGGCGCAGCGTTTCGCTTCGCACTTGTAGAGTATTGTAAAGCGTATAAGTCTTCGCGCAGAATCAACAAGAAACCGCTCTATCTAGAGACGGAGCTAATCCCACACGCATATATTCCACTTCATGAGCGAATTATTGCGTCTCGTGACCAGATCCACGCGCACTGTGATCTAACAGTTATGGAGGCCAAGCTTCATGTCCACGAATTCATGGGCCAGATGCACGCACAAATCTCCCAGAACGTCATTACTGGACTGGAAGAACTCGCGAACTTGCAGGAGATTAATGCGTTGATCGAGGGTACCCTGAAAAATATGTATATTAAAGAAAAGAAGCTTGTGGCGGCGCTCTAGCCCGGCCTCAACTATATCTGTAATTGTCATTCGGCTGAGATCCGATTATTTAACAAATAGCCTCAGCAGTTTCTCCAATCTTTGCCGGGATCACACGGCGGTGAGTTTGGTTGCCAAAGAGAAAGACACCTCACTGCATCGCTCCTTCAGGATCGCTTTATCCGTGCGTAATATTGTCTGCAACCTCTTATGTGCCAGAGTAAATAGAAGTAAATAGGGTCAGACTCTCATGCCGCAAGTTTAAGCACCTGCCTTGCCCGGATTTCTTCGCGTGCGATGTGGCGTGGCACGGTCAGTAACGGCAGGGGTTTGGGTCGTCGCTTCCTGGCACGGGGCTCGATTCGGTCAGGTCGATGCGGCAACTTGAGACTGGCGATGCTGGTCAGCACAATGCCCATCATGAGCGACATTCGCTTGCCCGGCGCGTGCCGCAATTGATCGGCAAACGCCGCCAATAAGCGATTGGCTCCGGTGAAACTCAGCGCGCGTGGCAATATGTCTGCGAGCGTCGCCGCTGCCGCCATCGCACCAGGTTGTAGGCCAGCAGGTAAAGCGCGATTTCCTTCTCGATCATCGCCTTTGTCTTGCAACGCAGCACATCCATGTTGATGCTCCAATAGTTCGTTCGTTCGTTCGATTGAATTGATTTTTTTCGTGTGCGTGGGCGGTTGTAAAGCCACGATGGCGGTAGCGAGATTTGCGAATAGAAAATTTCAACGAAGGTCGCAAGGCCATTACCAGTGTTGGGTGGGGCTTCATTTCTATGCGCTATGTGTCCTACCGCACAGAGCCATTTACCCAACTCGTGTATAGTCGCGCAGCTAGA
>JBDSHM010000049.1:0-2529 GCA_039918495.1 Sulfuriferula sp.
ATGCAATAACGCCAGAATGGCCTCTTCGCGATTCGGCAAGGCTATGGGTAGATACAACGCTGCGCCATCAGTCTCAACAAATGCACGCCCCTTGTCAGGAGACCAGATACCGTCCAGCAGATCGAAATTTTCGCCAAACCAGGCATACAGGATAAGTTGTAGCAGGCGCTGATGCTCCGGCGTACGAAACCCGGGCAAATTTTCCAGCATCATGGCCATGCTTTCTTCCGATTCCAGCTTGAAGAAAGCTTCGCCACGCAACCGTCCGGCCTGCAAAATGTCCGCGCCTCGTTTGGCCCACGGTTGCACCGCCTCCACACCGAGCAGATTCCGCACCCGGATTGCGCCGGGAAGGTAGGTAGCCAACGCCAGACGGCGCAGCTCGAACAGGCTCACTGCCGGCAACACCAACTCTTCCACACCCGCAATACCGTGCGTGGCAGCCAGTTCCATGACAGGGCAACGGAAATAAGTCGCACCCGATTCCAGATGACGTCCGCACCAGGCAATTCCCAACTCTGCCCAACGCGCTTCATCCGCGTCACCCAGAATGCGATAAGCATCGGGGAGCTGCTCCATGAATCCGTCTAATGCTTTCCATGAGCCGCGCCATTGCAGAAAGGAGAGTGCCTGATGCATCCATGGCGACACGACCCTGCTGGCTTCTAGCGCTGCCTGACTCCCGCGAATGAAAGCCTTACCGGCGTCGCGATCATGCTGGAATAGCGCTTTGCATGCGCGTACCCATTCCAGAGCGACTTCATCTCCCTGATTCTGAATGGCGTCCAGCGCTTGTCTGGTATCACGATGGGCGACGAAACTAATCTGCTCCAGATCGACCAGTTCCTGCTGGATGGCGGCGAGAATTTCCGGTTGCGTCATTAGCTCGAATCAGACTGAAAAATGGGCCTTGATGATTTCCATCAGCGCTTCGGACAGTTCCGGGTCATCCGTTACCGGGTTCACCAGCGCGGCCTTGCATGCTTCCACCGGTTCAATGCCTGCGACAATCATGTTGCCTGCATACACCAGCGCACGAGTGGAGGTCGCCTCTTCCAGACCATGGTCTTTCAGGGTACGTGCACGACGTCCGGCGGCAACCAGTTTTTCGACTTGAGCACCATCCAGTTCAGGCACTTCGTTCTGTATGATCTTGCGTTCGATTTCCTCGCGCGGATAGTCGAAATTAATCCCGATGAAACGCTGCTTGGTCGACGGCTTGAGGTCTTTCAAAACCGTTTGATAGCCGGGATTATAGGAAATAACCAGCATGAAATCCTCATGCGCCTCGATTTCCTGGCCTTTTTTCTCCAGCGGTAACTGACGGCGATGGTCGGTAAGCGGGTGAATAATCACTGTACTGTCGGTGCGCGCTTCGACGATTTCGTCCAAATAGCAAATTGCGCCGGCCTTGACGGCACGAGTCAATGGGCCATCCTGCCAAACGGTCGCTTCGCCTTCCAGCAAAAAACGGCCAACCAGATCGGAACTGGTCAGGTCTTCATGGCAGGACACCGTGACCAATGGGCGCTGCAAACGCCATGCCATGTATTCCAGAAAGCGTGTCTTTCCGCAGCCGGTTGGCCCTTTCAGCATGACAGGCAGGCGTTTTTTGTAGGCTGCCTCGAATATTTCCACTTCATTTTTTTGTGCTTCGTAATACGGTGCACCGGCTTCATCATTCACCGGTTGCTGAATAATGTCGCGTTCTACGCCGCGCAAACGGTTCAAAAAACCTTTCATGCCGTCTCCAGTCGATCTTCACGCATGCAGCGCGTTTTCATGAACAAATACAGATGGCGCAACGTACGCACAGCCATCTTCTCGGGATTTTTCGGAAGCGCATCCAGGCGTTCCATGTCAATGCAGTTATGGTAGTAAACCAGTTCGCGGCAATTGTCGCGAATGGTGTTCCACGATGGATCGCTCTTCACCAACGCCTTGAATACATCCAGCAGATCATCGGTCGGGCTGGGTAGCGTTTTCTCACCCACATCGGCAATGTAGGCAATGATGAGCTGCTTGGTCAGCATCATGGCATGCTCAACCGTCTCTGACAGCGGCAGTGAGCCGCGTTCATTCAGAATGCGTTCGAGATCAACAATTTGTCCATCCACTTGTTCAAATGTTTGTATCAATGCAGTGTGATCCATTTGCTTACTAGACCGGTCAGGAGTTTAAGAATAAAATTAGCGGATTGTGAAATACGCAATACCTGATTATTTTACTCAACTTTAATAGATTATGGAATGCTGATATGAAAAAGCTGGTCAAGCTCGTCAAGGTCAACAACCTGCAGTACAACGCCAACCGCGATCCAGAAGTGTACCGCCGCAGCATCAACGAGAATTTCCGCATCCAGGCATTAATTGATGGCAGTGGCGCAGTCAAATGCAAACTGCTGGATGTGACCGGCAAAATGCTGAATGAGCAAACCGTCAATGCGCCCGGTTACTACACCCATGAAATTTCATTCGCCACGCCGGGCGTACGCGTAGTGACATTGTCGGTGGAAGGCAATGGTGACAA
>JBDSHM010000050.1:0-4467 GCA_039918495.1 Sulfuriferula sp.
CATGGCAGGCTGATAACTGGTACAAGCTGCAAAAGCCAAGGCAAATATGGTGGCGATCAGGTATTTTGCTATGCGGTACATTTTTCTCTCCTTATAAATGAACGTACAGGGTCTTGCAGAAGGATGAACAGCAAGTTGATTAAGTTTATTCCGACCACTGATAAATTTTTATTTAGCGACGCACAACTTGTGCATGCATTAAAATCGAACGCATCCCATGCCAGACTGCCCATCCGATTACGGCTTAGGCAACAGCGCGGAGGGCGACAAGCTATAATCTGCGTATCTTCCTTCGATCCCGACCGACATGCTTATCACCCGCCGCCTGGAATTCGATGCCGGGCATCGTATTCCCAACCACACCAGTCAGTGCAAACATTTGCACGGCCATCGTTATGCCATCGAAATAACTCTGTCGGGCAAAATCATTACTGTCGAAGGACAGTCTGAACAAGGCATGGTGATGGATTTTTCCGACGTCAAACGCATCGCCAAGACGCAATTGGTGGATGTCTGGGATCACGCTTTTTTGGCTTATCGCGGCGACCAGCTGGTATGTGATTTTCTGGCCACACTGCCAGGACATAAAACCGTGCTGCTTGAGGTGGTGCCTACCGTCGAGAATCTGGCCCAAATCGCATTCGATATTCTCGATCCCGCCTATCAGGACATTTATGGCAATCAGTTGCGCTTGAAACAAATCCGTATTTATGAAACTCCCAATAACTGGGCAGATTGCGAGCGACAGGCATCCCCTGTCAACGATTAGCCGAAGATCTGCCTTTTCTTGCACGGAGCCGCAGAAATGAGCATGACCCTCACCTCCAGCACTTTCATTCACAATGGACCCCTCCCCATCCGATACACGTGCGATGGCGCCGACATTTCACCGCCACTATTGTGGAGCAATATACCGACAGCTACAAAAAGTCTGGTCTTGATTGTTGAGGACCCCGATGCGCCTGACCCCGCAGCACCGCAACGAGTTTGGGTACATTGGCTGCTCTATAACCTTCCCCCAGATTGTACGGGGCTCACCGAAGGCCTCACACGGCTTCCGAAAGGGACGCTGGAAGGATTGAATGACTGGAAACGTCCGGGTTACGGCGGCCCGTGTCCACCTATCGGACGCCATCGCTATTTTCACAGATTGTATGCATTGGACACGGTATTGCCCGATCTGCAGCTGCCCGATAAATCCGCGCTGAAATCAGCCATGCAAGAACACATACTGATGCAATCCGAGCTGATCGGTTCATATCAGCGCCCATCAAGCCCAAGCGCCTGATGTTTCAAGTCTTCATCCCATTGGATGGACTTATTTCGTAACCGAGGAGATACAATGCAAACAGTCAGTCAGGACGTTCCAATCAAGCAGCTTTTAACCCAGCAACGCCCTTTGCCGGAAGATCCGGAAAAGGAACGTGTAGTGTTATGGAAAGTATTTCGCAGTGAAGCGGAAGCACTGGAATACGCTCATCATATCCAGCTCGAATCCGACCAGAAAATTGTGGGCGGCAACGGAACGGATTCAGTGGGCGGCTTTTTCTGGCTCGGTGTCGAAGTGGCCGATCTGGCAGCATGGGGCAATAGCCAGGCTATCCAGTTAAGCGATCCTTTCGATAGCAACGATCCGAAAGGCCAAGGTCGCGGACCGGGAACCTAACCAACTGGATGAATAGGGAAACCAGCTTCATGAATGAGATGCATCAAAATTTTGGTGCCCGATAGTCGCCTTTTTTCGAAATTCTGGTACGCTTGCTCCCGGTTGATATGCACCAGATGGCGACCTGCTTTGATGCACATTACCTTTTTGAATTTGACGATTTCAAATTCAGAATATTTAAACCATTCTCTTGTGAGGTTAAATCATGCATTTGAGTAAATTACTCGCCACATTAGTCATTCCCGTCGTCGGTTTGAGCGCGTCCTACGCGTCTGCCGCATCCGAGACAGTCACCCCAACCCAGATGAATTCAACCGCGCAGAAGCTGGAACAGATTCCTGCCAACAAGGATGAAGATTTACGCGTGTTTTATCCTGACGGCACAGTTGTCAAAGGCGAGGAAGCGCTGGAATTGATGCAGGCAGGTAAAACAGGATTCAACATATGGCTGGCCGGCAACCAGTTCTTCGCCATGGAAGAGGTGGTCCATGCGTTCCAGAAACACCACAAGGATGTCGTCGGCGTCATCACCATGCCGCCCGGTAAAGTAATGAATGCGGTACTCAAAGGCGGCTGGGTTTATAAGGACAAGGAATATTCAATGACGCCGGATGTCTTCGGCATGGTGGATATGGGTTCCCTGCAAAAGCTCAAGGAAGCGGGCAAGGGCGCGGATTATGTGACCTACATGCATAACCAGCTCGTCCTGATGGTAGCCAAGGGCAATCCGAAAAACATCAAGGGGATCGCTGATCTGGGTCGTCCCGATTTGAGAGTCATGCTGCCCAATCCGGTCACCGAAGGCATCATGAAGTTTTATGCCAAAAAAGTGCTGCAGAACGATGGCTTGTGGGACAAACTCTCCGCTGGCAAGGAATGCCAGTCCTGCTACGGCGCGCCTAATGTGTACTTCACTGCCGTGCATCACCGGGAAATTCCGGAAGGCATCAAGGCCGGAAAAGTGGATGTGGGCATCGTCTGGGCAACCGAATATCAAAATGCCATGGCGCATCAGTTGCCGGTTGGCGTTGTGAATCTGCCTGAAAAAGACAGCATGAAAAATGAGGTCAACTATCTGGCGGGCAATGTCCCCGGCGCACCGCATGCCAAGGCAGCCATGGAGTATCTGAAATTTCTCGGAACCCCGTCCGCCCAGGAAGCCTATGCCAAATTCGGCTTTATCGAAGCCACCAAAGAAGAACGTGAAATACGTGCTATCAAGTAAGGTCTTTTGAAATGATGGGTAGCCACCCGCAACTGCGGGTGGCTACCCTGATTTTGCCGCTCGAATACCTCATCCGATTCCCCACCTCATTCAATCTCAAGTACGCTTGAAAATAAAGTCGGCAATATCATTGACGAAATTTTTACACAGGCTGTCACGGATCACCTACTAAGCTTGTAGCATAATTCAGCCTGACCAATCCGGACTGGACGGGTCGCGTCTATCCTTTCTGCTACGACGGGAACCAAAGCGCCACTCAATCCTCCAATCTGCGGTTTCTTGCGGCAAATAAAACAGGAGATTGATGCTACAAGTTAGCTGCAGCAGCGATTCAAAATAACGGAACATGCGGGCCACGTGCAAATAAGTGGCAGCCTGAGCCTTACTGCTATACATGGCATGCGGACATGATTATTACGGATTGTTAACGTCGTTTAGCAGGCTTTAACCCATGCATATGGGCTTTTCTTTCACTTGAAAAATCGGAGGTTTACTGTGCGCCACTTTATTCGTTCTTTAGTTTTATTGTTGATGTTTGCCAGCGCAACTGCGCTCGCGCATACCCCCAACGCGCTGCCAGGGCATGCAAAATCAAATGCATTTAAAGTACTGCTCGAGGTGAATAGCGCAAATCCTGCCTCATGGAAGCTTGCTGTCAGCAATGCGGCCCAGATCATGCAGTTAATCGGGATGGATAAAGCCCAGGTGGAAGTGATAGCCTGGGGTCCTGGTATCAAAATGCTGGTCAAGGGCTCACCGGTTGCAGAACACATTCAGAGTCTCGCCGCTTATGGCATTACATTTAATGCTTGCGGCAATACCATGAAGTCGCTTCACCTCACATCGAAGGACCTTGTCGCCGGCGTGACAGTCGTTCCGGGCGCCATAGCGGAAATCGTCAAGCGGGATCATGAAGGCTGGACGCAAATCCGGATGTGACCAGCTACCCCGCCAGTCCGTCCGTCGCTGACAGCGTTTTTTGACAAGGCCAGCCGCGCGTGGCCTATCCGCCGCGCAGGCTGATGACTGGCCAACCACATTGCACGGCATGCTCATGCAGAGTTGCATCGGGATCCACAGCGACCGGATTGGTCACCAGATCAAGCAGCGGCAGGTCGTTCAGCGAATCACTGTAAAACCAGCTCTGGTCAAAGTCATCCAGTGTTTTGCCGAGACTCGCCAGCCATTCATGCAAACGCACGATCTTGCCTTCGCGGAAGCTGGGTGTCCCCGCCACACGCCCGGTATAAACTCCATTTACCTGCTCCGGCTCGGTAGCGATCAGATGCGAAATGCCGAAAGCACTGACAATGGGGGCGGTGACAAAACGATTGGTGGCAGTAATGATGGCAACGAGATCGGCATCGGCCAGTTCACGTTCGACCAGCTCCTTGGCAGCCACGGTCATGATCGGCAGGATTTTTTTCAGCATGTAATCGGCGTGCCAGGCATCGAGCTGCGCGGGCGCATGGCGCGCCAAGGGTTTCAACTGGAAATCGAGAAATTCGTGAATATCCAGCGTACCCGCTTTGTATTGATCGTAAAACGCCTGATTGCGCGCTTCATACAGCTCTTT
>JBDSHM010000051.1:0-3047 GCA_039918495.1 Sulfuriferula sp.
TCCGGCTATGCCGATGAAAATGCCAAATGGGCCAGATTGGTTTCGCAACATTAACTGGAAAATCCCCAATGCCGTGATGAGCAACTTACCAGGCTTCGAGACCATGGCTAAAGCCATGTTCAACAGCACCTTAAAACAGAAAGGAGTTGCCAGCATTGCGGATCTGCGTGCGGCCTGCATTGAAGCCGAGGTGAAAATGGTGGCGTGTCAAATGACGGTTGATTTATTCGGCTATGATAAAACTGACTTTGTGCCAGAAGTGAATGATTGGGCAGGCGCAGCCAGCTTCCTCCCAGTTGCTGCTAAGGCAGACGTTTGTTTATATATTTAATCGGATTTCCCTGAATATGGGGGTCATTCTTCAGCTTCAAGTTTGTAATTCTTCGAAAACTGCTACACGGAATCGTTGAAAACGGACATTGATGGTATTTGGTTGCAACTGTTGTGAGTGTCCGCTTGGGCCGAATCTCCAACCTCTGACTAGCCCATGCCGGAGGGTAGGGGTACAGCGCTGAGCTGTCTATCACCCAGGAGATGACCGCTTTCTGCCATACACCGGCCAGTGAACTGGGACGCATGGGATGACTGAATGTCGGCCTTTGCTGCCTGTTTTTTTCTGAAAATGGTCGTTCAACGTCGGGGATGAGCTGCAGACAAAAGTGGCGCGGCCTTTACGAATACAAAGGGCGTGACGCTTTTGTCTGTCAGCTCCATCTCTTGGTTAGGCGCCTTTCCGAGCAAACTGAGCTGAACGTTGAATGATGAAGTTTCGAATCTCAAAGAGTTCATTTATGCCCAAGATACCTCGCACTTCCTCCTTTACGTTCTCGATCGCGATTTCCTTCTTGTGGTTAGGGTCCGTTGCCTTCATCTTTTCAAGGCTCAACACGTTAACGAATAGCGCATAGGACTCATCGATGGCTTTAGATCTGGCCTCATGTTGATCTGAGCCCAAGGCGGCAACAAGATGCGTCTTCACACCAATCTTGTGTAATGCGTCCTCGAATGGATCTAGCTTGAGGGAAATCGACTTTGGTATCCAGGCAGCATACTCACGCTTCAAGGCGAAAAGACGTTGCGCACAGGCCATAGCCTCTTCGGTTGGCCCTTCTCGAAAAAGCGTGCCAACCGTTTCATGCACCTCTGCCATGTAGGACTCGCAAAAAGCGACATGCTTATCGAAGGCCACCGTCGACATATGAGAACTTGCGCCGAGAGAAAAAATCTGTTGATCCATTTGCAGGTACTTTTGCCGCTCAAATTCGGCGGAGTCGCGTGAGATTTGTAGTAGCGCGCCAAGGAGCGAACCAACGCCGGGAACCGCCATCATTCCCTTGACCCATTCGGCAGCTGGAATCAGTAGGATCGAAATCATCAATGCGCCAAATACGACTGACAGCGCGATGTAGAGGTGATGACGTTTCATTAAGGTGCCTAACAGTTATTCACCAGACCCACCGGTCTGGATTATTGAAATTAGTGGGCGTTTAAATTTTTAGTAACTGACTGATTTATAGCGAGTCGCCTAGGATTTTTGTCGGCATATGTATTGATAATACAGACCGCCCCAGGCAAAGACTAGCCGCTGCCACAGTTAATCAATAAATTCAGCGAAGGGCTGCTTTTGGGAAATTCTTGAATGTCTCAAATAGCCGAGGTTCGGACTGAACCATCAGAGATTCGAGAGGCTGCTCCCGGATCAGTTTACGGCCGTTCGCGCCACCCTTTTTCCGGTACACCAATGTTTCTTCGTGGCACAACGCCGCCCGACAAGCACTGAAAACTCATACCCGATAGCTGACGTCCAGGATGGCTAAGGACGGGAAACACATATTGCGCACTTTGGGGCAATCAACCACGGATACGGATACCCGAGAACTTATCCTCAGTGTAATCTGGGTGCGCTGGCGTCTTCAGGTCTGCCGTTGGCAATTTCATCTGCGGTCGCATCGCGTATATCCATCACATTGACGACGAAACGCACGGTTTGCCCGGCCAGGGGATGGTTACCATCCACAGTCAGTTTATCGCCCTCGATTTTGGTTACGCGGAATTCCTTGCTTTCGCCCGCATCGTTTTCAAAGCTGACTGCGGCGCCAACATGGCGAAACTGGGGCGGAACGTTCTCGATATTATCCGTATATGTCAGCTCAGGCTGATGCTGACCGAAACCGTCGGCGGGTGAAAGCTCCACTTCAACGCGTTCACCGACTTTATGTCCTGCCAGCGTCACTTCTATTTTCTCGAACAAACCACTATTCGCGCCTTGTACATAACCAATGGGCACATCGTACTGTTCAAATACCGCTCCATTCTGGTCAATGATGCTGTATGTCAGGTACACCACCTTGTTTTTTTCAATTGTTTTTTTAAGCATTCACCACTCCGGTTATTTTGTAGTCAAACAGGATTTACAATCAGATTGAGTTCCAGCTGATTTTCACCTGTCGGAAGTTGCCAGTCCAGTTGCAGGGTCACTGCCTGCATGATTTTCTCAAATCCGGCTTCGGATTGCGATACCGTAAACAGGGGTTGCGAAGCAAATTTGACTGGCTGGTTCGCGCTCAGCGCTATACTGCCTTTCAGTACTTCATCTTCCAGCCGGATATGATCCATCGCTTCCACGATCTGTGGCTGACCGAATCCCCCGACAACCTGATCACCCAGTACAAAACGACCTGCCGGCCCATCGCAACTGGGCATAGCCAGATTGATTTCCGTGATGAACTGTCCCTGCAGACCCTGTGGAAACGTGTAAATCACCTGAAGCTGCCCATTCAATATGGCAATACGTTTGTGTAGTGCTCCTGCACTGGTCTCGGCAATAAAGTCCAGTATATCGCCGCTGCATTCCTGCAGTACATAATTCAAGCCCACTACACCACCATCAACATGCAAGGCGTCCCTGAACATGCTACGCCCAACCTGATCGTAAGCCAGATCGTCCTGTGTCACGACGTGCTTGAAACTGATGCGATCATGGGCTGAGCTGATGCCATCGCCCTGATGTGCTGCACCCGCATTATCGCCGAGCGTGTTGTGATGAT
>JBDSHM010000052.1:0-8628 GCA_039918495.1 Sulfuriferula sp.
AGATCGACCAGCTCGCCGAGCTTGCCATCGGGCAGTTGCACACGGGCATAGCGTTTGTCGAGTATGCCCTTGAGCTTGGGATTTTCTGTCTCGATCAGCGCCAGCGCGTCATCAATGCGTTTGCCGATGTCAGCTTGTTTGGCTTGTGCGCGCAGGCTTTCCCAGCGCGCCGCTTCGGGCACCCAGAATATGTTGACCTCGCGGTAGTAATCGCGGTCTTCCAACTCGTCGGCGAGCATGGCGGCATCGGCGTCAGGCACAAAGTAATCGTCTGCGGGATTGGCGAAGCGGGTGGTCAGTTCGTCGCGGCGATTCTGGAAAGTGTCCGAAATATATTTGACGAAAATCAGGCCGAGCACGATGTGCTTGTATTCGGCGGCATCCATGTTGGCACGCAGTTTGTCAGCGGTGGCCCACAGTGTTTTTTTGATGTCTTCGATCATGTCGTCTGATTGTTGGCTTTATGATGCAGGGCACATAGTAAGCCATGACGACAATCTCTGGAAGCGACGGCACGCATCATCCCGGTGGGCGTGACAGCGGCCCGAGATCATTGGGTTTATTGCAACAATATCGAGCGGGTACCCTGCACGCACGGTGACTTTGAAAGGCCAGCCGTCTCTATGGGTCGGGCTGCCACTGCGCTTGCCACCCGTCCATCTGCAACAGCATTATTTTGACTGCGCAGCTTTAACGGTGGAGGGATAACCTGCCTGCGTGGTGGCTTTGATAATCTGTTTGATAGTGGTTTTCGTATCGTCGTAGACCACTACTTCTTCTTTTGTCTCGGGGGTTGCGGTCGCACTGATCACGCCGGGCAGTTTTTTCAACGCCACGCGCACGGTAATCGGGCATATCTCGCAATCCATGCCGGGAATATCCAGGGTCACGGTCTTCTGCGCGGCAAATGCCGGCGTGATGGCTAGACCCGAGACAGTGAAAATGGCGGCAAGCAGTAAATGACGTGTGTTCATACTTGGACTCTCCTTGAGCAAATCAAATTAATAAAATAACGGGGCGATATACGGGAAGACCAAAGCGAGGGTCATGACCACCGCCACCACCCAGAACAGGATTTTGTAGACGCGGTTGGTTTGCGGCAGCGCGCACAGCGAACCGGGAGCGCAGTCCTGCGCAGCAGGGGCGCGATAAATTTTCCGGTAGGCGAGTACCATGAATACGATGCCGACCCCGAGAAATAGCGGCCGATAAGGCTCGAACACGGCCAGATTGGCTATCCATGCCCCGCCGATACCCATCAGCACCAGCACCAGCGGTGCAACACAACACAAGGAAGCGGCAATGGCGGCGGCCATGCCGCCAATAAGTGGCCAGCTACCTGCCTGTTTACCTTGAGACATGATTTCTCCTTCATGATTAATCGAGGGAACAAATGATCCCGCTGCACAACCCAAGCACCGTATGAGTGACAATTTTTACTGCCGGTACCGTTGGAAAATTCAGGATAAATTCCGTACTATGGTACGGAGTCAACCGGATTACGAAGAGGTGTAAATGATGCAGCATCAGGACATGACGATCGGTATGCTGGCCCGTCAGGCTGGCGTCAATCTGGAAACGATTCGTTACTATCAGCGCCGGGGGCTATTGATCGTACCGGCCAAACCGCTTGGCGGCATCCGGCGCTATGCCGATAGCGACATGACGCGCATCAAATTCATCAAGCGTGC
This sequence comes from Sulfuriferula sp., assembly GCA_039918495.1. Lineage (GTDB taxonomy): Bacteria > Pseudomonadota > Gammaproteobacteria > Burkholderiales > Sulfuriferulaceae > Sulfuriferula. The sequence continues at coordinate 1,692 of JBDSHM010000052.1, forward strand.
CCAGCATCTGGGCTTTACGCTGGAGGAAGTCGCCGCGCTGCTAAAACTGGAAGACGGCACCCACTGCACTGAGGCGCGCAGTATCGCAGTCGAAAAGCTGGCTGATGTGAAAAAGCGCCTGGAAGGCCTGCGCGGAATTGAACAGTCCCTGCAGACGCTGGTCACCGAATGCGCCACCCGGCAAGGCGATGTGAACTGTCCTTTAATTACCGCATTACTGGAAAGCTGAGATGCCGGGTTAAAATGCCCGGCATGTATACCCTACTCCGCCCCCTGCTGTTCCGTTTTGACGCTGAAACCGCCCATCACCTCACGCTGACTTCCTTGCAATTGGCCTATCGGCTGGGTTTGTCACGCCTGATTGCGCCACACGCGAGCAGCGCGCCGGTATCCTGCATGGGCATCGACTTCCCGAATGCCGTGGGCCTGGCCGCCGGTCTGGACAAGAACGGCGCCTATATCGACGCACTCGCCGCGCTCGGTTTCGGTTTTATCGAAATTGGCACAGTGACCCCACGCCAGCAGTCCGGCAATCCCAAACCGCGCCTGTTTCGGCTGCCGCAAGCCGAGGCCATCATCAACCGTATGGGCTTTAACAATGATGGCGTGGAGAGGCTCATCGCCAATGTCCGTGCGGCCAGATTTCGCGGTGTGCTCGGCATCAACATCGGCAAGAATTTCGATACGCCGATCACCCGTGCCGCAGAGGACTACCTGACCTGTTTGCAGGCGGTATATCCGCATGCCAGCTATGTCACCGTGAATATTTCTTCGCCCAACACCAAAAATCTGCGCGATCTGCAATCGGGCGCGGCCTTGTCTGATCTATTGGGCAAACTGAAAGTCAGCCAGACCCAGCTGGCTCAGCAGCATGGCCGATACGTGCCCCTGGCCGTAAAAATCGCCCCCGATCTGGACGATGAACAGATCGCCGAAATTGCCCAGCTGCTGCGCAAGCACCAACTCGATGGCGTCATCGCCACCAACACCACGCTGGCTCGCAGTGGCGTGGAGAAACTGCCCCACGGCGATGAAGCGGGCGGATTATCCGGGACGCCAGTACGCGATACTGCCACGCGGGTCATCGGCAAGTTGGCTGCGTCTCTGGCTGGAGAAGTACCCATCATCGGGGTAGGCGGCATACGCTCGGCACAGGATGCGCGCGAAAAAATCCGCGCCGGTGCGAGTCTGATCCAGCTCTACAGCGGTCTCATTTATCGCGGCCCGGCGCTGATAGCGGAATGCGTCGAGGCGCTGCACGACGAAATACACTTGAATCAGCCGTTGGATAATTCTGCAAGGCAGTGAACAACAGATACCGGGCAAGGTCAGAACGACCTGGCGACAAGGACATGCTCACATGAGCGGCAAGGCATTTGCATATCTTCTTTTCTGGCTGTTACTTGCATGGAGCAATGCAGGCAATGCATTCTCCGACATTATTCCCGGCTTCCATGAGGTTGAAGCCGCACATCGCCCATCCGAGGCATGGTTGTTTGACCGCAATGACGCGCCCCTCGACATACTGAATATCGACCCCAAAGTACGCCGCCTGCCCTGGGCGCCATTGCGCGACCTGTCGCCGGCAATGCGGCACGCACTGATCGTGTCGGAAGACAAACGTTTTTATCAGCATTCAGGCGTGGACTGGCGCGCCTTCATCGGCGCCGCCTGGGAAAATCTCGTGTACGACACGCATCGCGGCGCTTCCACGCTCACCATGCAACTGGTTGGCATGCTCGATCCGGCCCTGTATCGCCATACCGGTGGGCGTACCTATACGCAGAAATGGGATCAGATCAAGGCTGCGCGCAGCATGGAAAAAACCTGGAGCAAGGCGCAGATACTCGATGCGTATCTGAACACGGTGACGTTTCGCGGCAATCTGTCCGGCATCAATGCCGCCGCCCAGGGATTGTTCGGCCAGGAACCCTCCAAACTGAACAAGGCCGAAGCCAGCATACTGGCCGCCCTGCTGCGCGGACCCAATGTTAAAGCGGGCATCGTGGCAGAGCGGGCGTGCGGTGTGGCGCGGCAACTCTCCGTACCGCGCCCGTCATGCGCAACCGTCACTGCACTGGCCTACAAAAGTCTGGTGATCCCGCCTCATATCAATTTTGGCGAACAACTGGCGCCCGCCGTCGCGCGCATGTTCCTGCACACGCCCGGTGAACGGGTGCAGGTCAGTGTGGATGCCGGCCTGCAGCGCTTTGCCATTCAGACTTTGCAAGGCAAGCTGATGGCACTCCGCAGCAACAATGTCGATGCGGGGGCTGTGGTCATACTCAACAACCAGACAGGCGAAGTGCTTGCCTATGCCAATTCCAGTGTCGGTCCATCCGATACGCACCCAGTCGACTATGCTGCCATTCCGCAACCTGCAGCCGAGACGCTGCAGCCATTTTTATATGGCCTGGCAATCGAGCACCGCCAGTTGACCGCCGCGTCTTTTCTGGATAATTCATCATTAGCCCTGCAAACCCCGTCCGATCCGAACATATTGCAAAACGACAGCACCCAACTCGACAATTGGGTCACCCTGCGCACGGCGCTGGCTTCTTCATTGCAAATGCCTGCAGACCGCACCCTGAACCTGGTCACCCCGGCCGTTTTTTATAATCGCCTGCGCGCCCTCGGGTTATTTCCCCAGAATAATCCGATACCGCCGCGCGACACCTACACGCCAGACGATGCAGCAGTCACCTTGATCAATCTAACCAATGCATACCGGGTACTGGCCAACGGCGGCATGCTCAAGCCGCCGAGTTTCCGCGTCGGCGGTTTGACCGGTAGCAAACAGATCATGCCGGCACCCGTCGCAGCCATTATCACCAACATCCTGGCTGACAGCGACGCTCGCGAGATGAAACCCGGCTTGGACAGCGCCCTGACAACCGCCGGTTTTGCTGCCGTGAAAACCGGCATCAGCCAGGATAAGCACAGCAACTGGAGCGTGGGATTTTCGGATAAATACACCGTCGGCGTCTGGGTGGGCAATGTCTCGGGCGGCACCATGCTCAATGTCTCCGACGTCAACGGCGCAGCACGTGTATGGCAGACATTAATCAACAAACTGAATGCTGCCCAACCGAGCCAAATTCCGGCGCTGCCTGGCGGCGTGATTGCGCAGACTGTGCGCTTCGTGCCGCCGCTGGAATCAAGCCGGCGAGAATTGTTTCTGCCCGGTACCGAGCAAAGCGTGGCAAGCCTTGCGGGCAATACGGAAGCGCCGCAGATTATCGGCCCGGTGTCGTTGTACCTGAATACCGACATACCCGCCACCTGGCAGAAAGTGCGATTCTATAGTCGCCCCATACATTCGCAATGGAATTGGCTGGTGGACGGCGCACCGGTGCCGGTGGAATGGCGGCAGGAAGACGGCAGCCTGCTCTATACGCCCCAGCTCGGTACGCATCAGATAAGCATTGTCGATGAACAGGGACAAATACTGGATACGCTCTCTTTTACAGGGCAAGGGCACATACAGACCGCCCCCTAAGGGCTATGCTAAGTACACCATCATTGCGAGGACACTCCCATGCTGATCGGCATCCCCAAGGAAATCAAGGATCACGAATATCGCGTCGCGCTCACCCCGGACAGCGTCGCAGCGCTGCTGGCCGCAGGCCATCAAGTGCGCGTGCAAAGCGGTGCCGCTGCGCGTATCGGCTTTTCCGACGACGATTACCGCGCCGCCGGTGCACAGATCGTCAATGACGCTGCAGCCGTATATCAGGCGGAACTCATTGTGAAAGTCAAAGAGCCGCAAACGACGGAAATTGCGCTGCTGCGCGCAGGGCAGATCATCTTCAGCTATCTGCACCTGGCGGCCGCGCCCGAACTGACCGCGCAGTTGCTGGACAAAAAAATAATCGGTATCGGTTTCGAAACCGTCACCGATGCCAGCGGCACGCCGCTACTGGCCCCCATGTCTGCTGTAGCAGGACGTATCGCGGTTCAGGCCGGTGCGCAGGCATTGACGATGGTCAGCGGCGGCAACGGCACGCTGTTGCCCGGAGTGGCCGGCGTGGCGCCCGGCAAAGTCGCCATCATCGGGGCCGGTATGGTCGGTGCCAACGCCGCGCGAGTCGCCGCCGGGATGGGTGCCGAGGTTACAGTGCTCGACCGCAGCATGGACAAGCTGCGCCATTTCGACGATCTCTATCAGGGCCGACTCAAGACGCGTTATTCCGATACGGCGGCACTTGCCGAGCTAGTGGCGGGAGCCGATCTGGTGATTGGCGCCGTACTGCTGCCGGGCCGCAAAGCCCCCAAACTGATGACCCGAAAAATGCTGGCCGCAATGCGTCCCGGTTCGGTGCTGGTGGATGTTTCGATCGATCAGGGTGGCTGTGCGGAAACATCCCGCCCCACCAGCCACTCCCATCCCACTTACGTTGAAGAAGGCGTGGTGCACTACTGCGTCACCAATATGCCGGCCGCCTGTGCCCGCACCGCGACTCAGGCCCTGGCCAGCGTGGTGCTGCCGTACGCACTGCGCCTGGCCAATCAAGGCCTGGCCGCATTGCTTGCAGACAAGGGATTTCTCGACGGTTTGAATGTCTATCTGGGGGCCGTCACGCATCCGGCCGTCGCGGAAGACACCGGGCAACCCTACGTGGCTCCCGACATCCAGTAAAAAGCTGTCAGAACCCTGTCAGGGAAAATTCGTATAATCCCTGCCGCCGATCCGGCCGGATTGGCTGGTAATTTCCCGCTTAAACAATACGTATGCTTGAATACAGCCGCCATGGGAAGGATAATGGCTGACATCACTGCATCTGAACGAATTAATGGATATCCAGAACTACATTCTGATTTTGATCGGCACGGTATTCGTCAACAACATCGTCATGGCGAAAATTCTTGGCCTGTGTCCGTTCATGGGCGTTTCCAAAAGTCTGGAAACCGCGATCGGCATGGGCGCCGCTACCACCTTTGTGCTGACCCTGGCATCCGGCTCCAGTTATCTGATCAACCAGTATCTGCTGGGTACCGACCTGACTTATCTGCGCACGCTTTCATTTATTGTGGTGATTGCGGGCATTGTCGGTTTCACCGAAATGTTTGTGCGCAAAACCAGTCCGGTATTGTTCCGCGTGCTGGGTATTTATCTGCCGCTGATCACGACCAATTGCGCCGTACTGGGGATTCCGTTGCTGAATGTGCAGGCACAGCATAACTTCATCCAGTCGCTGTTTTTCGGCTTTGGCGGCGCAGTGGGCTTCTCCATGGTGCTGGTATTATTCGCAGGCATGCGCGAACGGCTGGATGGCGCAGACATTCCCGCCGCATTTCGCGGCACCAGCATTGCGATGGTGACCGCCGGCCTGATGAGCCTCGCCTTCATGGGCTTTGCCGGCCTGGTGAAATAAGGTGCTGTCTGCGATATTGGTGATGTCGGGTCTGGCGGTATTCCTGGGCGCTGCGCTGGGGTTTGCAGCGGTGCGCTTCAAGGTGCATGAAGACCCCATTGTCGAACAAATCGATGCCATCCTGCCGCAAACCCAATGCGGGCAATGCGGCTTTCCCGGATGCAAGCCCTATGCAACGGCTATCGCCAATGGCGATGCTGAAATCAATCAGTGCCCGCCCGGCGGCGAAGATGGCATTCACAAACTGGCTGAACTGCTGGGCGTGGAATTCAAGTCGCTCAATGCCGAGCACGGCGAACCCAAGCCCAAATCGCTCGCAATCATCGACGAAAACGTCTGTATCGGCTGCACATTGTGCATCCAGGCCTGTCCGGTGGATGCCATTCTCGGCGCAGCCAAACAGATGCATACCATCATCGCCTCTGAATGTACCGGCTGTGAATTGTGTGTCGCGCCCTGCCCGGTGGATTGCATCAGCATGGCACCCATTGCAGAGGATGTCGCCTCCTGGAAGTGGAAGTATCCGGTGATCAAACTGAAAGTCGCTTGATGACCCGTCAACTCTATGAATTCAACGGTGGCGTACACCCTGAACAACACAAACACGCATCCACCAGCCGGCCGATCGGAATCGCGCCGTTACCCCGCTTACTGATCGTGCCGTTGCGCCAGCATATCGGCCAGCCTGCCAAACCCATCGTGGCAGTCGGCGAACAGGTATTGAAAGGCCAGATGATCGGCCATGCCGACGGCTATGTCTCGGTAGCGGTGCATGCGCCCACCTCCGGCACGGTGACCGAGATTGCGAGTCATGTCGTCGCGCATCCGTCCGGACTCTCCGACCTGTGCATTACCATCACACCCGATGGTGCGGATCGCTGGATCGAACACAACGCACTCGATTACCGCAACATGGACCCGAGCCACCTGCGCAACCTGTTGCGCGAACTCGGTATCGCCGGTCTGGGTGGTGCCGTGTTTCCAAGCTTTATCAAGCTCAACCCGGGCACCACGCAAAAGGTACCCACCCTCATTCTCAATGGCGGTGAATGCGAGCCATGGATCACTTGCGACGATATGCTGATGCGCGAACGCGCCGCTGAAATCCTTGCCGGCGCAGCCGTCATGCGCCATATGCTGGACAGTGACGAAGTCCTGGTAGGCATTGAGGACAACAAGCCCGAAGCCATCGCCGCGATGCAGGCCGCTGCCAGTCAATGCGATTTCGCTGTGGAAGTGGTGGCGGTTCCCACCCTTTATCCCGGCGGCGGCGCCAAGCAGCTCATCAAAACCCTCACCGACAAGGAAGTCCCATCGGGCGGACGCTCCACCGATATTGGCGTCGCCACCTTCAACATTGGTACCGCATATTCATTGCACCGCGCCGTTAATCATGGCGAACCGCTGATTTCACGTATTGTTACGGTTACCGGCAACGTACACCGCCCGCAGAATTTTGAAGTGTTGATCGGCACCCCGCTGACTGAGCTGGTGCGACTGACCGGTGCAACCCGCGACGATACCAGCGGCTACGTGATGGGTGGCCCGATGATGGGCTTCGA
>JBDSHM010000053.1:0-3955 GCA_039918495.1 Sulfuriferula sp.
TTAGTATCACGCATATCACCAGACCGATGATCATGCGTACCAATAACGGAAATATGAAATCCGCGCCTGTTCCGCTCCATTGAATCGCCAAAGGCGTGGTAGACCAGATCAGAATTACGCCTAGATAGGCAGCAGGAATGGACATGGTATTAATTCAGGTGCAAATATTGCTTGTAATTTGGGTGTCTGGCAGCATATCAGACATAAGCAGTTTCACTATGGAGGTGCATCATGATTGTATTCGACATCGAATCCGGACGCATTGACGCCCCCCGCTTTAATCATCTTTCTTCCGTACCGGCGCAGTCCGGCACTGACGTAATACGGCACGATATGACCTATGCCGTACCGCGTTTGTTGACGCTGGAAGAAGCGATATGGCTAGAAACGCACCGCAACAGCGTTCCCCGCCTGTAAGGGAATGTAAAACTTATCGACGGGCGTGTTGAGCCTATTACGGTGAGTGAATCTCGTCATTGTTGACGAGGCGAGCGAAAATGCCGGCTTAAGCAGGCGCGGGGTTCGCTTAACCTGATGGAGCCTGATTCCACAGGCCGTTCCTAATGCCGCAGTTCAAGGCGACGAAGGCTTTTTTTGAAGAGACGTCGGGTTTATGTCTCGCCGTCGTAACCCAGGTTCGGCGCCAGCCAGCGTTCGGCGGTAGCGATATCCCAATCCTTGCGCTGCGCATAGTCCTCAAGCTGGTCCCGATCAATCTTGGCGACGGCAAAGTAGCTGGATTCAAAATGGGAGAAATAGAATCCGGACACGCTAGAGGCGGGCAGCATGGCGTAGCTTTCTGTCAGTTGCATGCCGGTATTTTCCGGGGCATGCAACAACTCGAATAACGGTGCCTTTTCGCTGTGCTCCGGGCAGGCCGGATAGCCTGGCGCGGGACGAATGCCGCGATATTTCTCATCGACCAATTCTTCGTCGCTGAGTGTTTCATCACTTGCATAACCCCAGAATTCGCGTCGTACACGGGCGTGCATGCACTCGGCGAAGGCCTCGGCAAAACGATCAGCCAGAGACTTGAACAGGATGGCATTGTAGTCGTCCAGATTTTTTTCGTAGGCCGCCACACGCTCGTCCATGTCGAGTCCGGAGGTGACGGCGAAGGCACCGACGTAATCCTTCACTCCGCTGTCTTTGGGGGCGATAAAGTCGGCCAGACACATGTTCGGCCGGCCCGGTGGCTTCTCCATTTGCTGGCGCAGCGCATGGTAGGTCATCGCCACCTGGGTGCGCGATTCGTCCGTGTAGATTTCGATGTCGTCGCCTACGCGGTTGGCAGGGAACAGACCGATCACGCCATTGGCATGCAACCAGTTTTCATCAATGATGCGTTTCAACATCGCTTTCGCATCGGCAAACAGCTTGCGCGCCTCTTCGCCCACCACTTCGTCCTGCAGTATTTTCGGGTAACGCCCATGCAGTTCCCAGGTCTGAAAAAACGGCGTCCAGTCGATATAGCGGGCGATTTCTGCCAACGGGTAGTCCTTGAACACTTGCAGCCCGAGCTGGTTGGGGACAGGCGGCGTATAAGTGTTCCAATCGGTGACCAGGGCATTGGCACGAGCCTGCGCCAGGGTGGCACGTTTAGACTGGGCGCGCTTGCCCTTGTGGCTTTCGCGGATGCGGATGTAATCGGCCTTGACCTCGGCCATGTAGGGGTCACGCAATTCTGGAGAGAGCAACTGGGTACAGACGCCCACCGCCCGCGAGGCGTCTTTTACATACACGGTTGCGCCGCTGTAATTAGGCTCGATTTTCACTGCGGTATGGGCCAGTGAGGTGGTGGCTCCGCCGATCAGCAGCGGCAGTTTCATGCCCAGGCGTTCCATCTCTTTGGCAACGTGGGCCATTTCTTCCAGTGAGGGCGTAATCAACCCGGACAAGCCGATGATGTCGGCTTTTTCATCGACTGCGGCTTGCAATATTTTGGCGGCGGGGACCATCACACCGAGATCGACCACGTCGTAGTTGTTGCACGCCAGTACCACGCCGACGATGTTCTTGCCGATGTCATGCACGTCACCCTTGACCGTGGCCATGATGATCTTGCCTTTGGCTTCGGCCGCGACCCCGCTGAGCGCTTTTTCTTCCTCGATGAACGGGATCAGATGTGCCACCGCCTGTTTCATCACGCGTGCCGATTTCACGACCTGCGGCAGGAACATCTTGCCTGCACCGAACAGGTCGCCGACCACGTTCATACCGTCCATCAACGCGCCCTCGATGACGTGGATCGGGCGCTCGGCCTGCTGGCGCGCTTCTTCCGTGTCTTCGATGATGTAGGCGGTAATGCCTTTTACCAAGGCGTGAGTGAGGCGCTGGCCCACCGGCGCTTCACGCCAGGACAAGTCTTCGACCTGTTCCCTGGCCGATCCTTTTACGCTGTTGGCGAATTCCACCATGCGCTCGGTCGCATCGGGGCGGCGGTTCAAAATCACATCTTCGACGCGTTCAAGCAAATCGGCGGGAATCTGGTCATACACGCCCAGCTGTCCAGCGTTGACGATGCCCATGTCCATGCCGACCTGAATCGCGTAATAGAGAAATACGGTATGAATCGCCTCGCGTACCGGATCATTGCCGCGAAACGAGAACGACACGTTGGACACGCCGCCGGAGATTTTCGCAAACGGCAGCGTGCGTTTGATCTCGCGCACGGCCTCAATAAAATCCACCGCATAGTTGTTGTGCTCTTCGATACCGGTAGCGACTGCAAAAATATTGGGATCGAAAATAATATCTTCGGGCGGGAAATCGAGTTGTTCCGTGAGAATTTTGTAGGCGCGCGCACAGATTTCCACTTTGCGTGCCTGGGTATCGGCTTGTCCGACTTCGTCGAAAGCCATCACGATCACGGCTGCACCATAGCGTCGGCACAGTTTGGCGCGTTCGATGAACTCGGCCTCGCCTTCCTTCATCGAGATCGAGTTGACGATGGACTTGCCCTGCACGCATTTCAGGCCGGCTTCAATGATCGACCACTTGCTCGAGTCGATCATGATCGGTACGCGCGCGATATCGGGTTCCGAGGCGATCAGATTGAGGAAACGCACCATCGCCGCTTGCGCGTCGAGCATGCCTTCGTCCATGTTGATATCGATGATCTGCGCACCCGCTTCCACCTGGGTGCGCGCTACGGCGAGTGCCTCATCGTACTGACCGTTAATGATGAGACGCGCGAACATTTTGGAACCGGTCACGTTGGTGCGTTCACCGACGTTGACGAACAGATCACCGGCGCCCAGATTGAAAGGTTCCAGTCCGGAGATACGCAGCTTTTTTTCGATCTCGGGAATGACGCGCGGCGGGTAAGTTTCCACTGCCTCGCGGATCGCCTTGATATGCGCCGGTGTGGTGCCGCAACAGCCACCGATCACATTGAGCATGCCAGCGGCCGCCCAAGGGCGGATCTGGTCGACCATTGCTGCAGGTGTTTCGTCGTATTCGCCAAACGCGTTGGGCAACCCGGCATTGGGATGGGCCGAGACAAAGCAATCCGCCTTGCCGGATAATTCCTCAACATATTGCCGCAATTCGCTTGCGCCCAACGCGCAGTTGAGTCCGATCGACAATGGCCGTACATGGCGCACCGAATTCAGGAACGCTTCGGTGGTCTGGCCGGAAAGGGTACGGCCCGATGCGTCGGTAATCGTGCTGGAAATCATGATGGGCAGACGCAGGCCATGCTCATCGAAATATTTTTCCACCGCAAACAGCGCCGCTTTGGCGTTGAGCGTGTCGAAAATGGTTTCCACCATCAGGATGTCGACGCCGCCATCCACCAGGCCGCGCGTGGCTTCGGTATAGGCAATGACCAGTTCGTCAAAACTGACGTTACGATAACCGGGATCGTTGACATCCGGCGACATGCTGGCGGTGCGGCTGGTCGGTCCCAGAATGCCGGCGACAAAACGTGGCTTGTCAGGCGTTTTGGCCGCGT
>JBDSHM010000054.1:0-4875 GCA_039918495.1 Sulfuriferula sp.
AATTTCTTTGCCGCTTCCAGATAGGGCAGAGCGGCAGCCACACTCATTGCCGGTATGCCTGGCACCATATCCTCAGGTTTGAGGTCATGCAAATCCATGGAAGTAGCGCACAAGACAAACTGTGCACCATTCTGCTTGGCTAGATCCATGAACCCGGCAAGCGATTTTCCGCCTTCCTTGGGGAACACTTTTTCCGCTACGCCTTTTTGCAACAGCAATGTTCCAAGTCCGGTGAAATAGACCACCACACTGCGCTCTTCTGCTGCGGCCGTTGCCGCGAGAAAAAAGGGTGAGGCCAGTCGCTTGGGTGTGTCGGGCCCGCTGGTCATGACAATGCCGAAATCAATGTCTGGTAGTGGTTCACTCATGTTGTTCTCCTCAAATTTTATACGGTATCCATTCCGGGATTTAATTTGTCAGCTGGTTTTTTGCTGCATTCACGCCGCAGACTGAACGGTCCGCTACCATGCACCGCCAAGTAAACCATGGTACCCATAATGACGATGTTTTTCATGAAGTTGTTCATCTGGTTTTGCAGGCTGGCGGCATCAGCGTGCCAGAATGCATGAAAGGTGAGGGTGACAGGAATAAGCCAGACGAAGAACGCAACGGCTGCATAGCGGGTATAAAAACCAAACAGAATCATCAGGCCACCACCGATTTCCAGCGCGATGGTAAGTGTAAGCAAAGCATCCGTCATCGGTAGTCCCTTACTTGCCATGTAAGCGGCGGTATGTGAAAAATGACTGATTTTGCCGAATCCTGCGATCAGGAATATCTGTGCAATAAGGATGCGTCCGAGCAGCGGTCCGTATTTTTGCAATGTGAACATATTGTCTCTCCTTCGTTGGGGTTATTGAAGGTCAAACACCAGTATCTCAGCCGAATTCAAGCCACTCACGATAATTTCGGCTTCCTGGCTGATTTCCGCACCATCGCCTTGATGCAGCGGAAAACTTTTCAGTTCAATGTCGCCTTGTGCCACTTGCAGATAGGCGCGACGGCCAGGCGCCAACGTCATTCGAGCGGTTTCTCCCTGATCGAGTTTGGCAGCATACAGTAGCGTGTCCTGATTGATGCGTACCGAACCCTCGCGGCCATCGGGTGAGGCAACAACACGGAAGCGACCCTGCAATTGCGCGGGGTCAAACCGAGTTTGTTCATAGCCAGGCACCACACCTGGTTGTTGCGGCAACAACCAGATTTGCAATAACCGCACGGGCTCGGTTTGCGAGGGATTGAATTCACTGTGACGGATACCCGTCCCTGCGCTCATGCGTTGCACATCACCGGGACGGATAATGTCGCCGTTGCCCAGACTGTCGCGATGTTCCAGCGCACCTTCCAGTACATAGGTGACAATTTCCATATCCTGATGTGCGTGCGTGGGAAAACCGGCGCCGGGTGCAATTGTGTCATCGTTGATGACACGTAACACGCTGTAGCCCATATGTTCCGGATCGTAGTAATCGGCAAACGAGAAGGTGTGCCAGCTATCCAGCCAGCCATGTTGTGCATGGCCGCGCGTGGCTGCTTTGCGAATTTGTATCATTGCGGGTTCCTTTTCCGGCCGTTCAGAGATTGAAGTTAGTCTAGGCAATGTTTTGGAACAGATAAAGGGGAATATTTTGGATGTCGTATTTAAAAAAATGCTGCATCAATTCGTGCTGATCTGTTCATCAATATAGGATGGATTGCATCCGTGCATTGAAAGCCTGCAGTAACTCCGTTACAATGCGGCCTCCTCAGGCGCGTAGCTCAGCTGGTTAGAGCACCACCTTGACATGGTGGGGGTCGTTGGTTCGAGTCCAATCGCGCCTACCAACGGATTCAATACGGATAATATGATGGGACACGGAGAGGTAGCGTTATGACACCGCGAACTTGCACAACCGCAACCTGTCACGATTATCGCGTTCATCCCTGAGTAGGTTGTATCAGTCAAAAAAGCGCGGCTTAAGTCCGCGCTTTTTTGTTTTGGAGAAATCAATGTTGAATGTCACTTTGCCAGACGGCTCTGTTCGCAGTTTTCCCCAGCCGGTCACGGTAGCTGAAGTCGCCGCCTCGATTGGCGCAGGTCTGGCTAAAGCTGCACTGGCGGGGCGCGTAAATGGCGTACTCGTGGATACCGGTTTTGTCATCGGTCAGGACGCACAACTGTCCATTATCACGGATCGCGACGCAGAGGGTCTGGATCTGATTCGCCACTCTACGGCCCATCTGCTTGCCTATGCGGTGAAGACACTTTATCCGGATGCGCAAGTGACGATCGGTCCGGTCATCGAGGATGGCTTCTACTACGATTTTGCCTACAAGCGCCCATTTACGCCGGAAGATTTGCAGGCCATCGAGAAAAAAATGGCTGAATTGGCTAAACGCGATATTCCTGTCAGTCGTAAAGTTCTGCCTCGTGATGAGGCGGTGGCCTATTTCAAAGGCTTGGGTGAGCATTACAAGGCGGAAATCATCGCTTCCATACCGGCCAATGAGGATGTGTCGCTGTACAGTGAAGGTGATTTCACCGATTTATGCCGTGGCCCGCATGTGCCTTCTACCGGCAAGCTCAAGCATTTCAAACTGATGAAGCTGGCCGGCGCCTACTGGCGTGGTGACCATCGTAACGAAATGTTGCAGCGTGTGTATGGTACGGCGTGGGCCAAAAAGGAAGACCTCGAAGCCTATCTGTTTCGACTGGAAGAAGCCGAGAAGCGCGATCACCGCAAACTTGCCAAACAACTGAGTTTGTTTCACATGCAGGATGAAGCGCCGGGGATGGTGTTCTGGCATCCCAACGGCTGGGTGATCTGGCAGCAGATCGAGCAATACATGCGTGAAAAATTCCGCGAATACAATTATCAGGAAGTGCGCACGCCGACCATCATGGATCGGCAGATGTGGGAAAAATCCGGTCATTGGGAAAATTACCGCGAAAACATGTTCACCACCGCGTCTGAAAACCGCGAATACGCGGTCAAGCCAATGAACTGCCCGGGTCACGTACAAATATTCAATCGTGGTTTGCACAGTTACCGTGATCTTCCGCTACGCTTGGCGGAATTCGGCTCATGCCATCGCAATGAACCGTCAGGTGCGCTGCATGGCTTGATGCGGGTACGTGGTTTCACTCAGGATGACGCGCATATTTTCTGTACGGAAGATCAAGTCCAGTCAGAAGTGTCGGCATTTATCGTCATGTTGCAGGCTGTGTATGCCGATTTTGGCTTTAATGACATGCTGGTCAAACTCTCCACCCGCCCCGAAAAGCGTATCGGATCAGATGCGGATTGGGATAAAGCCGAAGGTGCATTGGCTGCGGCGCTCAACCAGAACAACCTGGCTTTTGATTTGCAGCCCGGCGAAGGGGCTTTTTACGGGCCCAAAATCGAATTCACGCTGAAGGACAGTTTGGGGCGCCTGTGGCAATGCGGCACAATCCAGCTCGACCCCAATCTGCCGGAGCGGCTGGATGCGGAATATGTGGCTGAAGACAACACCCGCAAGATTCCTTTGATGCTGCACCGGGCCATCGTGGGTTCCATGGAGCGTTTCATTGGTATTCTTATCGAGCACCATGCAGGCAATTTCCCGCTGTGGCTAGCGCCCGTTCAGGTAGTCGTGATGAATATCACGGATAATCAGGCGGAATATGCGCAAAAAGTGTGCGATGCAATGCGTCAGGAAGGTCTGCGCGTCACAGCGGACTTGAGAAATGAGAAAATAACCTATAAAATTCGGGAACATAGTTTGCAAAAGCTGCCATACCAACTGATTGTTGGTGACAAGGAAATGGCTGCAGGTGTAGTTGCGGTGCGCACTCGCAGTGGTCAGGACCTGGGTCAGATGCCCTTGGATGTGTTTATTGCACGTATCAAGGAAGCCGTGGCGCTGCGCAAACCGGGCGAGGAGTGAGGTTTTCTCACTCCTCTTGTCTTTTGATTTTCAGGAGTTGTAACTATCGCTCAGGATAAAGAAACATGGGTCAATGGTGAAATCACCTGGCCAGAGATTCGTTTGGTTGGCCTTGAAGGGGAACCCCTTGGTATCGTTAGCGCTGCCGAGGCGCTAAAACTGGCTGAAGAAGCCGAAGTGGACTTGGTGGAGATTGCCCCGCAGGCCAAGCCGCCAGTGTGTCGCTTGATGGACTACGGCAAGTTCAAGTATCAGCAGAGCAAGCGTCAACACGAGGCGAAGGTCAAGCAAAAACAGATTCAGGTCAAGGAAGTGAAGTTCCGGCCCAATACCGACGAAGGTGACTACCAGATCAAGTTGCGTAACCTGATTCGTTTCCTCGAAGAAGGCGATAAGGCGAAAGTAACCCTGCGCTTCCGTGGTCGTGAAATGGCGCACCAGGAAATTGGATTGGCGCAATTGAGACGTGTGGAAGCAGACTTGGCTGAACAAGCGGTAGTTGAGCAGTTTCCCAAGATGGAAGGGCGGCAGATGGTAATGATGCTGGGGCCCAAGAAGAAATAAAAGAAGAATTTTGGCCAAGTTGTATGCAGCTTGGTTGATTGAAGTATTTTCGCTGCTGTCAAGCGAAAACTATCCGATAGTGAATAGTTGTCGGATAAGTCGCAGATGTCCGGGTTCCTAAATGTCTCGTGGTGAGACTGCCCGGCGTTTTGCACAACAGGAGTATTGCAATGCCGAAGATGAAAACCAAATCGGGTGCAGCCAAGCGTTTTAAAGCGCTTGCGAATGGAGGCATAAAGCGCGGTCAGGCTTTCAAGCGTCACATTCTCACCAAGAAAACCACCAAGAACAAGCGCCAGTTGCGTGGCACGCTGATGGTCGATGCGACCAACATGCGTTCCGTTCGAGCCATGTTGCCCTACGCATAAAGGAGATATGATATGCCAAGAGTAAAACGTGGTG
>JBDSHM010000055.1:0-2634 GCA_039918495.1 Sulfuriferula sp.
CACGTTGAGGGCTGGTTCACAGACGATACACCCAAGCGTTTCGAGGCTTACGGCTGGCATGTGATTGCCGGGGTGGATGGGCACAATGCCGTAGCCCTAGAAGCGGCCGTTCAGGCAGCGAAAGCGGTGACCGACAAGCCCAGCATGATTTGCTGCAAAACCGTTATCGGTAAAGGCTCTCCGAATAAGGAAGGCACCCATGATGTGCACGGCGCTGCACTCGGCACGCAGGAAATCATCGATACACGCAAGCATATTGGCTGGGATCACCCTGCGTTTGAAATTCCTGCCGATGTGTATGAAGGCTGGGATGCCAAAACCAAGGGCGCTGGTCTGGAAACGCTGTGGAATAACAAATTTGCCGAATATACGGCCGCCTTCCCGGCTGAAGCCGCCGAATTCAAGCGCCGCATGGCAAGTGAATTGCCGGCGAATTGGAATGCACACCTGGCGCAGGCGATTGCCGCCATCAATGCCAAGGGTGAAACCGTAGCAACGCGCAAGGCATCGCAAATCGCCATTAACGCGCTGGCGCCCGCGCTGCCGGAATTTCTTGGCGGTTCTGCGGACCTGACTGGTTCCAATCTGACCAACTGGACGGGTAGCCATCATGTCAAAGCCAATAGCATCGGCAACTACATTTCCTATGGTGTACGCGAGTTCGGCATGTCCGCCATCATGAATGGTATGGCACTTCACGGCGGTGTGCTGCCGTTTGGCGGCACCTTCCTGATGTTCTCCGAATACGCACGCAATGCGCTGCGTATGGCAGCGTTGATGAAGCAGCGTGTGATCTGGGTCTTCACCCATGATTCCATCGGTCTGGGCGAAGACGGCCCGACCCATCAGCCAGTCGAGCAAACGGCAACCTTGCGCATGATTCCGAACATGGACGTATGGCGTCCATGCGATACGCTGGAAACCATTGTTGCCTGGGGACATGGCGTGGCAAAACTCGATGGCCCGACCAGTCTGATTCTGAGCCGCCAGAATCTCGCTTTCATGCAACGCGATGAAGCCACGATTGCCAATGTTGCCAAAGGCGGTTATGTACTGAAAGATGCTGCGAATGCCAAGGTAGTGCTGATCGCCACGGGTTCGGAAATCGAGCTGGCGGTCAAGGCACAGGAGGCGCTGGCGTCCGAAGGGATTGCTGCACGCGTGGTGTCAATGCCTTGTACCAGTGTGTTTGACCGTCAGGATGCTGCTTATAAGGACAGCGTACTGCCCAAGGGTGTAGTGCGTGTGGCCATTGAGGCAGGCACTACCGATGGCTGGTACAAGTATGTCGGCCTGGATGGCGCGGTGCTGGGCATGCATAGCTTCGGCGAATCCGCACCAGCCCCCGACCTGTTCAAGCATTTCGGCTTCACCGTTGAAAATCTGGTGAAAACTGTCAAAAGCGTAATGTAACGGCAATAGCATTGTCAGGGTGCGCAAGCCCCTGACAGCGAGAGGACTTATTTTTTACATTGGAGACGGTAAATTATGACTATTAAGGTGGGTATCAACGGTTTTGGCCGCATTGGCCGCATGGCATTCCGGGCAATTGCCAAGGATTTCCCGGATATTGAAGTGGTCGCGATCAATGATCTGCTTGACCCTGAATATCTGGCGTACATGCTGAAATTCGACTCGGTGCATGGACGTTTCAATGGCGAAGTAGCCGTTGAAGGCAACAACCTGATGGTAAATGGCAAAAAAATCCGGTTGACTGCCGAACGCGACCCAAGCAATTTGAAATGGGATGAGGTGGGTGCCGATATCGTTATCGAATCGACCGGCTTTTTCCTGACCAAGGAAACCTGCCAGGCACACATCAGTGCGGGTGCCAAGAAGGTGGTGCAATCTGCGCCATCCAAGGACGACACCCCGATGTTCGTATACGGTGTGAATCACACCAAATATGCGGGCGAGGCCATTGTGTCCGCAGCATCCTGTACCACCAACTGCCTGGCCCCGGTCGCCAAAGTGCTGAACGACAACTGGGGCATCAAGCGTGGTCTGATGACCACCGTGCATGCTGCCACGGCGACACAAAAGACAGTTGACGGCCCATCCAGCAAGGATTGGCGTGGTGGTCGCGGCATTCTGGAAAATATCATTCCGTCATCCACCGGTGCTGCAAAGGCCGTCGGTGTGGTGTTGCCGGAATTGAAAGGCAAGCTGACCGGTATGGCATTTCGCGTGCCGACTTCCGATGTCTCGGTAGTGGATCTGACCGTCGAGTTGAATAAGGAAGCGACCTACGCTGATATTTGCGCGGCGATGAAATCCGCTTCTGAAGGTGCTCTCAAAGGCGTACTGGGTTACACCACGGAAAAAGTGGTTTCCACTGATTTTCGCGGTCACTCGACGCCTTCGGTGTTTGACTCGGAAGCCGGCATTGCGCTGGATTCAACTTTCGTCAAAGTCGTTGCCTGGTATGACAATGAATACGGTTATACCTGCAACATGCTGCGTTTTTTACAGCACGTAGCGAAGTAATCGACAGCAAGCGGCAAGTCACGAATGGTGTAGGCAAATATCGCACCTGGTTGGCTTGCCCTTCTGCATTTAACGATGTGAGCTTTAAGGCCTGGGTATTCCCAGCCCTTAAACCTTACTTTTCTGGAGAATCACAATGGCAGTTAT
>JBDSHM010000056.1:0-7517 GCA_039918495.1 Sulfuriferula sp.
ATGGAAATCAGCTATAAATTAATAGATGCGGTCTAGAAATCAATCGGTGATCAAATTGCATGCGCATCCACATTTATAGTGCTCGCCCACACGATCAGCAGACGCTGGTGGCGAGTCTGGTTCAAGCCGGATATCTGGTTACCAGCACTCCCTTACGCCTGGAATCGGCTACCTTGGCGGCGTCGAAAGCGTGCGAAGCCGTATGCACATTCGTTTGCGATGACGTCTCTCGAACCATGCTGGAAGGCCTGCGCAAACAAGGGGTCAAGTTGGTACTTCAGCGTGCGGCGGGAACGGACAATATTGATCTCGTGGCGGCGCGCGATCTGGGCTTGGCTGTAGCGCACGTTCCCGAATATTCGCCTCATGCGGTCGCTGAACATGCCGTCGGGTTGCTGTTATCGCTCAATCGTCATATCCATCAAGCTTATCAGCGCATGCAGCATGCAAATTTTTCGCTGGATGGATTGCTAGGATTCGACCTGTATGGCAAGACGGTCGGCGTGATTGGCATGGGGCGTATCGGACAGTGCTTTGCAGCCATCATGCAAGGTTTCGGCTGCCATGTGCTGGCATATGATCCGGCCGTCGCGCCGGAACAGCGCATGGCTGGCGTTAGATACGAGGCGCTGGAGACGGTCTGGGAGGCATCTGACGTGTTGTCCCTGCATTGCCCGTTACGTCCGGAAACGTACCATCTGGTGAATGCCCAATTGCTGACGCACACGCGTCGGTGCGCGCTCCTGATCAATAGCAGTCGCGGCCCCCTGGTGGATACCGCTGCAGTACTGGCAGCATTAAGGAGTGGGGAGTTGGGTGGCTACGCGGCCGATGTGTATGAAGGCGAAGCCTGTGTGTTTTTCCGCAACTGTTCCGAGTGTGGCTATGATGACCCGCTACTGAAAGACCTGCTACATGAACCTGGCGTGTTGCTGACTCCGCATCAGGCTTTTTTCACCACCGAGGCGCTGACAAGTATTGCTTCCACTACCCTGGACAACATCACTGCATTTTCGACAGGCAAACGGAATGCCAATTTCCTGACATGGCCCGGTGTCTTGGCATGATGTTGAAGTCTTGCAATAAGGGTCCATATAACAATCGAGTACGTAAACGATCCAAATAGGATGGTTTATAGAGGAATGACACGTAGTTCTCAATTTTGAAACTCAGGAGGTAAAATGATTTTTCGGCAATTATTTGAACCCGTATCCAGCACCTACACTTATTTGCTGGGCTGCGAGGAAACGGGCCAGGCGATATTGATTGATCCTGTATTACCTACCTGGCAACGTGATCTGGGTGAGTTGAACGCGCTGGGCCTCAAGCTGGCTTATACCGTCGATACGCATATCCATGCCGACCATATCAGTGCTGCGCGCAAGCTCAGGCAGGAGGCGGGCAGCCGTGTCGCCCATCCGGCACTGGATCAATTGATGTGTGTCGATGAGCCGCTGGAAGATGGCAAACCATTGATAATAGGCGGGTTGTCGCTCATGCCATTGCATACGCCGGGTCATACAGACAATCACTTTGCCTATGGCATAGATGGGCGCGTGCTGACTGGCGATGCGCTGCTGATTGATGGATGCGGCCGCACCGATTTTCAAAACGGTGATGCGCCGACCTTGTACCACAGCGTGCACAGTAAATTGTTCACATTGGCCGAAGACACGCTGGTCTATCCCGCACATGATTATCAGGGGCGACGTGTGTCCAGTATCGGTCAGGAAAAGATGCGCAACCCGCGCCTGGGCGATAACAAGCCGCTGACGGAGTTTGTCGAGATCATGGCCAATCTGAAATTGGCCTATCCGAAATTCATTGATTTCGCAGTACCCGGTAACCGCGAATGCGGGCAATGCCCACCGGGTGTTCCGGAAAATCTGCAGCAATATTGTGAACAGATCAAGGGCAGCCAACAGGGTTAATCAACTGTTGGCGATGCGCGTGCTTCTCATATGCCTAATGAAAAGTCTATGAAATCGTCAGACTCCTAATACAATGGCACCAATGGCATCCTCGCAAGGATGACCAAAAAATTTTATATGTAATTTAGGGGAGCGAATGGAACAGATCAGAGGTCGCCGCGGTGTCAACGAAATTGTCCTGATGTGCGGATGCTTGCTGGGTATGGTCCAGTACACCCAAGCCGAACCGGTGGTGCCGGTGCTAGGCACCTGTCCGGCAATCAAAAACGATGCGCAGCGGCTGGCTTGTTACGATAAATTGTCCGGTGCGATACCGCTGCCGCCTTCTCCTGAGGAAACAAAAACAGTGCAGTCCGCTGTTGTGCCGCCTGCGCCTGCATTGGACAATGTTTCGCAGCTATCGCGCGATTGGGAGCTGGACGATCAGGACAAGCATGGTACTTTTCTGTTCCGTCCATTTCACATTAGCTACCTGCTGCCTGTTAAATATAGTAACTCGCCCAATAATAGTCCCTATGAAGGCTCTTTGCTCCAATCGTCCGAACGGCTGGATTCCGTGGAAACCAAGATACAGCTGAGCGGGAAAACCAAAGTGGCGGAAGGGCTATTCAACAAACACGCCGATTTATGGCTGGGTTATACGGTCACTTCCTTCTGGCAGGCGTATAACTCCACCATTTCCGCCCCTTTTCGCGAAACGAACTACGAGCCGGAGGCAATGCTGGTATTTCGTACCGACTATGATATTGCCGGCTTGAGAGGGCGTTTCATCACGCTTGGTGCGGTGCATGAGTCGAATGGTCGTGGCGCCACCCTGTCGCGCAGCTGGAATCGGGTCTATGCGCAATTCGGATTTGAACGCGGCGATTTTTCGCTGTTGATCAGGCCCTGGTACCGTATTCCGGAAAGTGCCAGCAGCGACAACAACCCGGATATTCAGGACTATATGGGGCGGGGAGACGTGGTGGCGACCTACACAAGAAACGGGAATACCTATTCCTTATTGCTGCGCAACAATCTCAAGCGCGCTGCCAATCGCGGTGCCATACGGGTTGACTGGAGTTTCCCGCTGTACGGACGCCTGCAGGGCTACGTGCAGTATTTCAATGGCTATGGCGAGTCGCTTATCGACTACAACCATAAGCAGCAATCTCTCGGCATCGGCCTAAGTCTGGCAGCCTGGCTATAGGCGCAAGCTGCCAGGCACTCAGGGATTCAGCCCGGCATGTTGCAGAAGCTCCTTCGCATAACGGCTGGGAATGGCATAGGAAATGGCGCTCGGATCTTTCAGCACATTTTCCTTGGTGCTTTTAATGAAAGTGCTGTTCAGGGTGCCGTATACCCGTCCGGTTTGCGGGTCATATAGTGGACTGCCGCTATTGCCGGGATAGGAAATGCCATCCAGCTGAAATACCTTGAACGGGTCTTCCTCACGACGCAGCATTTTGGCATTCAGATAACGCGCATTCGGTGCCGGACGCACAATGGGGGTAATCGACGAGATGCCGGCGCGAATGGAAGCGGGATACAGCCCCAGCACGCTCCCGATCGGATAACCCGTGAAATACAGTACCCAACCCTCCTGTACGGAATCGGAATCACCCAGTTCCAGCACCGGCAATGGCGTGCCGGAAAATTTTAACAGCGCCACATCGTGGACCGGGTCGGTTGCTTCTACCTGCACCGGACGAAACTGGGTTGATTCGCCCTCGCCGATAAATATGCCGAGTACTTCTTTATGTTCGATATCGAGTATTGGTTTGATTACATGGTAATTGGTGATCACATGCAGGCCATCGCTTACCGCATAACCGGTAGCGCGGAATTCCCCGCGCGGCGCACGGGTGGGCTCGTAAGTGCCGATTGCCACAACAGAACGTTTTATTTTCTGGATGGTTTGCGGCAGCGTGTCTGCCTGTGCGATGGACATGGACGACATTGTCATGATGGCAATGCCGATCAATACACCGTGCAGTGCTCGCAAAAAGACATATTTCATCGTGCTCTCCTGTTCCGGACGGAACAAGCATGATGCCTACAAGCCGATGATTTGCAAAGTCCCGCGCTTTCAGGGGCGCCCAAGTTTCAGTAGAATGCATTGGCACAGAAATGGCTTACAGTGGCGCATTACAATTCAGGGAGATGGGCATGAGTGTTGTTGCAGTTGTGGGTCTGGGTTACGTGGGGCTGCCGCTGGCGGTGGAATTCGGCAAAAAGATGGAGACCATCGGCTTCGATCTTTCCACTGCCAAGGTGGAAAGCTACAAGACTTACTGTGATCCCACCGGCGAGGTTTCGACGGCTGACCTGAAAGCCGCTGAAAAGCTGACGGTGACCACCGACCCCGCCCAGCTGGCGCGCGCCGATTACATCATCGTCGCCGTACCCACCCCGGTGGGCGATGCGCATCAGCCGGATTTCTCGCCGCTGATCGGTTCGAGCACCTCGGTCGGTCGCCACCTGAAAAAAGGCGCCATCGTGGTGTACGAATCGACGGTCTATCCCGGTGCCACCGAAGAAGTGTGCGTGCCCATCCTGGAGCGCGAATCCGGCTTGAAGTGGAAGCAGGATTTCCATATTGGCTACTCGCCCGAGCGCATCAACCCCGGTGACAAGGAACACACCCTCACCACCATCCTGAAAGTCGTCTCGGGCGACGATGCAGAAACTCTGGAAAAAGTCGCGCAATTGTATGAGCTGGTGATCAAGGCCGGCGTGCATCGCGCCAGCTCGATCAAGGTGGCCGAAGCCGCGAAGGTGATCGAGAACACCCAGCGCGATCTCAACATCGCGCTGATGAACGAGTTGGCGATCATCTTCGACCGCATCGGCATTGACACGTTGGAAGTGCTGAAAGCCGCCGGTACCAAATGGAACTTCCTGCCGTTCCGCCCCGGCCTGGTGGGCGGCCACTGCATCGGCGTGGACCCATACTATCTGACGCACAAAGCGGAAATGCTCGGCTACCACCCCGAAGTGATCCTCGCCGGCCGCCGCATCAACGACGGCATGGGCAAGTTCATCGCCGAGCAGACGGTCAAACACATGATCAACACCGGCAGCCCGGTAAAAGGCCGCAACATTCTCGTACTCGGCCTGACTTTCAAGGAAAACTGCCCCGACCTGCGCAATTCCAAGGTCATCGACATCATCAGCGAACTGCAAAGCTACGGCGCGAATGTCATCGTGCACGAACCGCTGGGCGAGGCCGCCGAGGCTAAGCACGAATACGGCGTGGACCTGACCGCGTGGGACGCCATCCCGGAAGTGGACGCCATCGTCGCCGCTGTCGCGCACAACGAATACCTGGCGCAACCGCT
Source organism: Sulfuriferula sp. (assembly GCA_039918495.1). Taxonomy (GTDB): domain Bacteria; phylum Pseudomonadota; class Gammaproteobacteria; order Burkholderiales; family Sulfuriferulaceae; genus Sulfuriferula. The sequence continues at coordinate 5,252 of JBDSHM010000056.1, forward strand.
GACCGGCCTCACCGCCAAGCTCAAATCCGGCGGCGTGTTCATCGACGTCAAATCCGCCTACGACCCGGCCGCCGTGCAAGCCGCCGGTTACGTGCTGTGGCGCTTGTAGCATGAGCCGCTACGCGGAAGTCTGCGCGCAACTGCAAGCCGCGCCGAAAATCTGGCTGGTCACCGGCGTGGCCGGCTTTATCGGCAGCAACCTGCTGGAAACCCTGCTCCGTCTCGACCAGCACGTCGTTGGCCTGGACAGCTTCGCCACCGGCCACCACTATAACTTCGACAAGGTGCAGGCCAGCGTCACCCCCGCACAGTGGGCACGCTTCAACTTCATCGAAGGCGACATCCGCACGCTGGATGATTGCAAGGCGGCATGCAATGGCGTGGACTACGTGCTGCATCAGGCCGCGCTGGGCTCGGTGCCGCGTTCGCTGGAAGACCCCATCACCACCAACGGCGCCAACATCGACGGCTATCTCAACATGCTGGTGGCCGCGCGCGATGCACAGGTAAAACGCTTCGTCTACGCTGCCTCCAGCTCCACCTACGGCGACCACCCCGGCCTGCCCAAGGTCGAAGACCAGATCGGCAAGCCGTTGTCGCCTTACGCCGTCACCAAATACGTCAACGAGCTGTATGCCGACGTGTTCTCGCGCTGCTACGGCTTCCACACCATCGGCCTCCGATATTTCAATATCTTCGGCCGCAGGCAAGACCCCGAGGGCGCCTACGCCGCCGTGATCCCGAAATGGGTCGCCAGCATGATCGCCAACGAACCGGTCTACATCAACGGCGATGGCGAAACCAGCCGCGACTTCTGCTACATCGACAACACCATTCAGGCCAATATTCTGGCAGCAACTGCCGACAACCCCGACGCGGCCAATCAAGTCTACAACGTCGCGGTAGGTGATCGCACCACGCTGAACGAACTGTGCGAACACATCAGGCGTTTATTGGCAGCGCGCTTCCCGCATCTGGAAACCTTCAAGCCGACTTATCGGGACTTTCGCGCCGGCGATGTACGGCATTCGCTGGCGGATATTTCCAAGGCACAACGGCTGCTGGGGTACGCGCCTACGCATCGGTTGGGGGAGGGGCTGGCTGAGGCGATGGAGTGGTATGTGGGGGATTTGGTAGTGGAATAGTGACGGCCTTATAAGCCGTTTTTCAGGATGTCTACTTAACGTTACCCTGTGAGACCATGCTCAACCCTGGACGAAATGCTCTTTGCCCGTGCGGCTCCGGAAAGAAGTTCAAGCGTTGCTGTCTCGGTAAGGTCTTCAACTTCATCGACGAAGACACAGAGTCGTATACGCTCGAAATTCCAATGACTGATGAGATGCTGGAACTGACTCAGAAGTTCGATGAAACGTTCAGACAACACTTTGAGCGTGCGCCTGGCGAAGGAGACCCGGTCTTCCTAGGCAAGTACCTTTTGTCGGAACAAGACGTCGAACGCGGCGTCGTTGAAGCGATGGAGAGAGCAGGGACCGACCCAGCACACATATACGCATACAAGAAGACCGGGTTCCTTATTGTAGAAAGAAATTTAGAGCGATACACCGGTGCAGCCATCGAAGAGTGGGATGCAGCCGTAGCCGAATACGACGCTAGCGGTGGAGAACCGACAGACGGTCCCGAAGGGGAAGTATTCGACGAAACCCTCCGTTCACTAGCGGACGAGTTTGAATCCTTCATTTATGCCTTCGGTTTGGCCGACGACAATTTCTTCAATACAGAGCTCCTACATGTGGGCGCGGACGAGTGCACATCCGTTCTGACTCCAAGCCAGTACCAGGCGCTGTGCGTTAGTAGGGTTCATAGAACTCTACGCTCCGTGCGCATGCTTGAAGAAAACCGGATGTCTGAAGACATTCTGAAGTTAGCACGGACGATCTACGAGAGTTACCTTCACATCGTCCTTGTTCAGAGACGCCCAGAGAGCATAGAAATTATTGTTGATGCAGTCGTTGGCTTACGCAAAGGAACGCATCAATACAAGAAGCGTCGAGACGGATCTGACGACAAGAGATACATCATCGAAATTTCCACTGGCCGCGAATTTTTGAGTCAGATCTCGGGCTACAAGATGGCCGAAGCATCGTCGATCGCTGAGGACCTTCCGTTCTTCGACTTCTTCTATCGCACAACGTCGGAGTTCTTGCATCCGACAGTATTCGCATTGGATAGCTACTTGTCGTCGAACGGCCTTGACCCAGTAAAACCACACATGCACGAAGAGGCCATCATCTTTACCGCCTGCGTG
>JBDSHM010000057.1:0-3835 GCA_039918495.1 Sulfuriferula sp.
GAAACGCTGCGCGAGAATCCTTTCCCGCGGCTATTGCCGGAATCCGCCGCTGAAGGGGCATTGATGCGTCTGGCGCGCTGGAATAAAACCGGTGCGGGCGAAAATGTGGCCGATTTGCGCCGTGCACTGCAAATGCTGATGCAAAAACATTGCGGTGTTTTTCGTACTGAAATTTTGATTCGCGAAGGTATCGCAGTGCTGGATCAACTTGGGATCAGGCTGGATAGTGCCTGCATTGCTGATCAGGGACAGATATTCAATACGGCCCGTATCGAGGCATTGGAGCTGGAAAATCTGTTTGGAGTCGCGCGTGCTACGCTGGTTTCCGCACTGGCGCGGACTGAGAGCCGGGGCGCGCATGCGCGTGAGGATTACCCGGCGCGGGATGACGATCACTGGCTTAAGCATACCTTGTACAGCCGCGAGAACGATCAGATCGATACCAAGCCGGTGCGCTTGAAACCGCTCACCGTGGAGCCTTTTTTACCCAAGGAGCGAAGCTACTGATGCGTTTCTCCATCTACCGTTATGATCCTGAAAAGGATGCCAAGCCAGGCATGCAGACTTACGATCTGGAGATTGAGCCGGCTGGCAACATGCTGCTGGATGCGCTGCTACTGATCAAGGATACGCTGGACAGCACCCTGACTTTGCGACGTTCCTGTCGGGAAGGCGTATGCGGCTCGGACGGCATGAACATCAATGGCAGGAATGGCCTCGCCTGTATTACGCCGTTGATTGATCTGAAGCAGCCGGTGGAAGTGCGCCCGTTGCCGGGTTTGCCTGTGATACGTGATCTGGTTGTGGATATGGGGCCACTCAATCAGCAATATCGCTCGGTCGAGCCATGGCTCAAGAATGCTGATCCTGCACCGGAAATCGAGCGCTTACAAACCCCGCAACAGCGCGAGCAGCTGGATGGTCTAATAGAGTGCATCCAGTGCGGCTGTTGTTCCTCCGCCTGCCCGTCGTTCTGGTGGAATCCGAACAAGTTTGTCGGCCCCGCCGGCTTGCTGGCTGCTTTTCGTTTTATTGCGGATAGTCGCGATCAGGCCGGCAATCAGCGCCTGGATAATCTGCAAGACCCATATCGCCTGTTCCGTTGTCACGGCATCATGAATTGTGTGTCGGTGTGCCCGAAAGGGCTGAATCCGACGGCTGCAATTGGTAAAATAAAAGCGCTGCTGGTTAAGCGCGGCGCATGAACGAATTAAATCGACTGCGTTGGCGTGCCCGACGCGGTATGCTTGAGCTGGATATCCTGCTACTGGAGTTCCTCGAACACAATTATCCTGGGCTCTCGTCCAGCATGCAGCATGCTTTCAGCAATCTGCTGGATCTGGACGATGGCGAATTGTGGAATATGATCCAGATTAAACAGCCTGTGGGTGATCCCCACCAGGCAGAAATTATTGAATGGTTGCAGAAAGGGAAGCAAAAAATGAAGGCTCCGACTAAAGTTACCCTCACTTTTGATAACGGCGCCAAACCGATCGAATTGCCTGTGCTGACCGGAACATTAGGGCCACGTGTGATCGATATTCGCAGTCTCGGAAAATCCGGTTATTTCACTTATGACCCGGGCTTTCAGGCGACGGCAAGTTGCAGCTCCGGTATTACTTATATCGATGGCGATAAAGGGTTGCTTTACTACCGTGGCTATCCAATCGAGCAACTGGCGCAGCATTCGGACTTCATTGAAGTAGCCTATCTGCTGCAATACGGTGAATTGCCGGATGCGAAACAGAAGCTTCACTTTGATACCACCTTGCGTCAGCATAGTATGTTGTACGATCAGATCAATAATGTGTTTCGTGGTTTCCGTCGTGATGCGCATCCCATGGCGGTGATGGTTGGCGTAGTGGGGGCGTTGTCGGCGTTTTATCATGATTCACTGGATATTAGCGATCCGCGTCACCGCGAGATATCGGCCTTCCGCCTGCTGGCCAAAGTACCTACCATCGCAGCCTGGAGCTACAAATACAATATAGGGCAACCTTTCATGTACCCGCAAAACCAGCTCGGCTATGTGGAGAACTTCATGTATATGATGTTCGCAACGCCGTGCGAGCCGTATACAGTAAATCCGGTTCTGACCCGTGCGCTGGAACGCATCATGATCTTGCATGCCGACCATGAGCAGAATGCCTCAACTTCGACCGTCAGGTTGGCAGGTTCTTCCGGTGCAAATCCGTTTGCCTGTATCTCGGCGGGTATTGCTTCACTGTGGGGCCCTGCCCACGGGGGTGCCAACGAGGCCGCCTTGTCCATGCTGGAAGACATCGGCGATGTGTCCCGCATTGGTGCTTATATCGAGCGCGCCAAAGATAAAAGCAATTCCTTCCGTTTAATGGGCTTCGGCCATCGAATCTACAAAAACATGGATCCGCGTGCAGCTGTGATGCGTGAAACGTGTCATGAGGTGCTGGATGAACTGGGTCTCAATGATGATCCGCTATTCAGGATTGCGCTGAAACTGGAGCAGATTGCCCTGGAGGATGAATATTTCGTTGCCAAGAAGCTTTATCCGAATGTGGATTTCTATTCCGGCATCGTATTGCGGGCACTGGGCATCCCGACCAATATGTTTACCGCCATGTTTGCGTTGGCACGCACCGCCGGCTGGGTAGCGCAATGGAATGAAATGATCGGCGACCCGGAAAACAAGATCGGTCGACCGCGTCAACTGTATGTGGGTGATGCGCGACGTGATTATGTCGCAATGGATAAACGCTAGCTCATGGATCCCTGGCAGTCGCATGGCGTGCTGTTTCCCGACAATGCCCCCTTGCTGGAAGCATTGTTCGATGCCTATGTGACTGATCCCGACAGTATTCCGACGCGTTGGCGGGAGTGGTTTGACGCACTGCCGCCTGTTTCAGGCACGCCCCTGACTGTACTGACTGTACCGCCTCAATCCGTATCCAATGCACCATGCGACTCACGTCAGGTGAGTGTCTTGCAACTGATCAATGCGTATCGCTTTCTGGGTGTGCGCCGCGCCGATCTGGATCCGCTCAAACGGTTTCCCCTGCCGGAGGTGCCGGAGCTTGATCCGTCCCATTACGGCCTGACGACCGAGGATGTGAACAGACTATTTGATACGGGATCGCTGGTCGCGCCAGCACAGGCCACACTGCATGATATTTTGCGCATTTTGCGCCGCACCTACTGCGGCACGCTGGCCGCAGAGTACATGTATCTCTCGGACAATACGCGCAAACGCTGGTTGCAAGCGCGGCTGGAAGGGGGGTTGTCCACCCCGCAGTTCGGCGCATCGCAAAAAAAACGCATCCTCGAAGGCCTCACGGCCGCTGAGACGCTGGAAAAGTTTTTACATACCCGCTATGTAGGACAAAAGCGGTTTTCGCTGGAAGGCGCTGAAACCCTGATCCCCATGCTGCATGGGGTGATCGAGGGCGCATCGCAACGTGGTGCGCAGGAAATTGTGTTGGGGATGGCACATCGTGGACGGATCAATGTGCTGGTCAATGTATTGGGCAAGCCGCTTAATCAGATATTCGGTCCCGCCCAGGTTCACGTGGACGGCGCATTGACCGGCGATGTGAAATATCACCAGGGTTTTTCAACCGATGTGATGACCGGCAACGGGACAGTGCACCTGGCGCTTGCATTCAATCCTTCACATTTGGAAATCGTTCATCCGGTGGTGCGCGGTTCAGTACGCGCGCGCCAGCAGCGCCGTGGCGATCATGACGGCGTCGAAGTGATGCCGGTGATTCTGCATGGCGATGCGGCATTCTCCGGCCAGGGCGTAGTGATGGAAAGTCTGAATATGTCGCAGACGCGCGGTTTTTCGAATGGCGGCGGAATA
>JBDSHM010000058.1:0-2433 GCA_039918495.1 Sulfuriferula sp.
CTACCCGTTGATTGGTATTGCGCTGCCACGTACGCCGGCGTATTCAACCAAGGGACATTTGCTGCATCAAGCCCGGCAATGGCGATATGAAAAATTCGCCGGGCGTATTGGCAATAGCGATGTCAAAGGCAGCCTGCTGGTTGATGGAGGCGGGAAACGTCCGTTTTTGCGCGGAGATTTAACGTTTCAGGTACTCAACCTTGCCGACCTCGGCTCGCCAGTCGGCATGAGCAAACAAAACAAGGGGCAATCCTCGACACCTGATACCACTGATGCAAATCAGGCCTCACCCACGACTGTTGCAGCGCAGAATAAACGCGATGTACTACCGGATTTGCCTTTCCGCACCGAACGCTGGAACAGCGTGGATGCCGATGTGAAAATTCAGGCGCAGCGCATACAGCGCGCCCGCGCGTTGCCTATTGAAAACCTGGTGACGCGGGTGCGAATGAACAACTCGATATTGACTCTCGACCCGCTGAAGTTTGGTGTTGCCGGGGGAACGCTGGCCGGTACCGTGACACTCAATGGTCAGCACGATCCGATTCAGGCCAGCTTGAACATCCATGCAAGAAAAATTCTGCTCAATCAATTATTCCCCACCTTCAAGCTGAGCAAATCCAGTATTGGTCAGGTTAACGGAGATTTCGATCTCACCGGCGAAGGCAGCACCGTCAGCCGGATGTTGGCCAGTTCCAATGGAAAGGTGGTCCTGCTTGTCAATCACGGCGAAATCAGCAAACTGATGCTGGAAACGATCGGTTTGCATCTGTGGGAAATTTTGCAGTTAAAAGTTACCGGCGACAAAGTTGTCAAATTGAATTGCGCGGTGGCTGATTTCAACGTCAAAAAAGGTGTCCTTCAAACCCGGACGATGCTGCTGGATACCCAGATCACGACCATCACCGGCAGCGGCGATATCGATATGTCCCAGGAAAGCATTCATCTGGATTTGGTACCCCATACCAAGGTAATCAGTCCGCTGGCTTTGCGCACCCCGATTTACATTCGAGGTAAATTTGCCAAACCGGAAGTATCGGTCGATAAAACCAAGCTGGCATTACGCAGTGCAGGTGCCATTGCGCTGGGCGTGGTCAACCCCCTGCTGGCGCTGATTCCCCTGGTCGATACCGGCCCCGGCAAAAACAGTGAATGCGGTCGTTTGATTCAGTCTGCAAAGCACTAGGGTTTTCGAAGAAAGCGATCCGTCTCCGCTACCTGGTCTGGCAGCGTCGATACCATCGGTTAATCGCGCGGCAATGAGGTACCGAGGCATTATACCGAGTGCATCAATGACCATCGAAACTGAAACGACCAACCCGTTTTCTGACATATCTGTCGCTTTGATACTGGTTTCCGCCAATGACGAATTCATGGCAGTACGCGGGATACATGTACCCGGACGCGACGCTGTGACTATCGAGGCCAATGTGCAGGTAGCGAAGCCAACTCGGAAAACCGTGCTTTTATCTGTCCTGATAAACTGATTTGATGCAGGAGAAATTCAACGGCCTATGAACGGATAGTCCCGAGTAGCAGTTGCGTCGCTAAGCCAAGTCCAATGGTGGCGATCAAGGCCACCCACCCAACCGTTGAGACAAGAAACATATGGCCGCCCTGTTGCGCGGGTTGTCCAATTGCATCGCGTGTCCGGTACATGGGCGCAATAATGCGCAGATACACCGCCAGACCCAAAACACTATTGATAACAGCCAGCAAAGCCAGCCATAAAAAATGAGCATCCAGAGCGGCTCCAAACAGTAAAAACTTGCCGGCAAATCCGGCCAGCGGCGGTATACCAACCAGCGATAGCAGAAATATTGTCAATTGAATTCCGGGAATGGGATGTTCTCGCCCGATTCCATGATAGTCGCTCAATTTACGCCCTATAAACTGAACGATAGCAAAGGCACCCAGATTCATCGCCGCGTAAGCTGCGGCAAACACGATCAAGGATGATAACGCCAATAGGCCAGACTTTAATGCAACAATACCGAGTAAAAAATAGCCCGCCTGAGCAATGGAGGAATAAGCCAAAAGCCGTACAACATTGTTTTGCACCAGTGCTGCAAGATAGCCCCATCCCATACTTAATACTGCGATCACAGCTATAAGGATCGGCCAGCCAGTTGTTGTCGGCACGTCGCGCATCACCTGCGCCAGCGCAAAAATGGCGCCGATTTTTGGCACGACGGAAAGATAAGCGGCAATTGAAACAGGAGCGCCATCGTATGCATCCGGCGCCCAGAAATGGAAAGGCGCCAGCGATGCTTTATAACCCAGACCGGTGATCACTCCGACCAAGCCGATCATCGCAGCGAGTGGCCGTTGATCGAGTTGAGCAAGGTCATTGAAAAGCGTGGTTCCGGTGGCGCCAAACCAATATGTGAGACCAAAAATCATGACGCCGCCCGTCACCGACGCACACACAAA
>JBDSHM010000059.1:0-2059 GCA_039918495.1 Sulfuriferula sp.
GAGTATTTGCTGTTGGCTGACCCCAAACGCCACAAAAGCCTTGAGTGCGTCTGCCCGACGGTTGGCCAAGGTCTTGATATCCCCCATGACGGTCTTGCGTGCGGCCTGGTATATATCATCCCAAAACGCCTTGGGCACGCCTTTCAGAATGGCATTGCGAAGCGCGATGGACGATGCGGCATTTCCGGTAACGCCGATCATGTCAGCGTTGTATCGTTTGCCTTTGCTATCCGTGATGCGACGCTGCACCTCATAAGTGATTGCCACGTTGCGCTCAAGATCGTGGAACACGCCCTGCGCAGTGATGAAGTCACCTTCATCACTCACAACCCGGGCGCCGGCTCGGCAATTGCGCCATGAGGACGCGACGACTTCCGCAAAGCGCGCGCTCGGCCCCTCAATCGTCTTGTTGCCGCGTGGCAGGGCATAGATACAGGATTCGGCCACGGACTCATTCAATGTGACCATCTGCAGCGCTTCATCACGAAACTTCTTGATGCTGCGCGGGTACTTGTGCGCAGTGGCGACCTGTGTGTCGATCTCGGCGCGATTGAGCAGGGATACCATGCCGCTTTCCACGCTCATCGAGTTAACTTCACCCTCATATTCATTGCTCATGACTTACCTCCTGTTGGTTGTTCGTAATCTCTGCTGCGCCATAAACCTGGTTCACCACGGTTGCCGGAAATTCTTCACCGTTCACCAGCACATTCCCGGCGTGGTCATGCCACACATGGGCATCAGCCGATAGAAAGTTCGCTATTCGTTCATCCAAACAACCTCGTAAATTGAAATCCATACCTACCTCCAAAAAATATCAACCAATATCCGACCTACCGAAAACGCCAAATAAATATTTATCGCGGTCACAAAAACCACGTGGGATTCGGCATCCTTCATTGCTTGGCCTCGTACATCGACTGCAAAAGCGACTCAATCGCCATGCGGTCCTGTTCAGTACCTTCGATCAGGCTTAATTTGTACTCAGCGACTTTCAACATCCCGGCAATGCGCCGGAACAGATCGGCAGAAATGGTGACTGGCGCGGTCTTTCTGTGGTTGATCCCCCTGAATTCGCCTGCTGGTCCGTCTGTTTCAAAGCACATGTCGCCATTCCTCCAGTAATGTTCAATTCATTTCAGCAGCGGCGCGGACGATGACCCGTCGGGTGGCTGCATTTGCATCAGATTTATGTGGCTGTGTAAATCGTCGCTTGTCCATCAGTAAAGCAACGGAGAATTTTTCGTCACTGCTCAAATTTTCAAGTTCAGGCACATATGGATCAACGGCTATTCTGAGTTGCACCATTAACCTCACGGCATGAGCATCATTAGTCAGCGGGTTCCACCACAAAAGACGGTTAACGTCCCACACACATCCATCATCAGATATGCCGTGCTCTCGGTGTTCTATACCAGCAGCTTTTGCTGCAAGCCTTATAAGCTCTTTGTCGGTCATAGCTGTCATCCGTCATTCCTCCTAATTCGTAATGTTCAATTCAGTGCCGGTCTTTCCCGGCAGTCATCACGCCACTGTTCCACCTGTATTTCTTCCTGATCCAAAAGCTATGCTCGGCGCTAGCTACCGCATTTCTGTGTGGTCAGTACCCCGAATTATTCGGTCACCAGTTCAGGGAGGTGTGAGCCACCCATCAATTCATTTGCTGCCAGTTCAGTACCGGGCTTCCACCGGTTCCGTGCTTGCGATGCGCTTGGTCTTTTTCTCCCGTCGCCGCCTTCACTATTGCGCGCACAGAACGGCTCACCGGCCGCTTCGAGGGCTTTGCCCGCCCCGCTTGTTACGCTCGGGGATGCGGTGGCAATTTCGGCTGTCACGTGACCTTGCGCTTTGCATCGTCCTGCTGACCGGGCGCTGCGCATCATGCTGTTGTGGTTTTGCCAACTATAGCAGCGCTATATAAAAACATCAACAAATAAATAGCTAAGCTATATAAATATGTTGTGAGCAAAAAAAACCCCGCCGGAGCGGGGCTGTGCTTTCAGTAGTGGTCAATAAGGATTATTCGGGTTAGGTTTGTTGGCTTCGTTGCGCACATGAC
>JBDSHM010000060.1:0-2350 GCA_039918495.1 Sulfuriferula sp.
GCGGCATAATCATCACGGTATTGCAGCAGCAGCGTGAGTTTCTGGTCGGTTTCTTCGCGGGCCCGAATGGCTATGCCCAGCCGCTTTGCAGCTTCCTCGACATCTTTTGTTGCCAATTCAATGAGTGTATTGATCGCGGAATGAGTAGCCATGGCATTGATTATATTTTTGATGGCTGCCGTTCATTCACTCGAATAGAGCTGTAAGTTTCCCCAAGCTCTCCGTAATGCCCGCGCGTTCGGGTATGTCCTGCTGCAGGAAGGACTCAATTCGCGGATGCAGCGCAATCGCCTCGTCCAGTATGGGATCAGTGCCTGCGGCATAAGCTCCTACGCTGATCAGGTCACGGTTACGTTCATAACGCGAGTAGAGCTGCTTCAGGCGACGCGTGAGCTGCTGATGTTCCGGGGTAGTGATGGTATGCATGGCACGGCTGATGGACTGTTCGATATCGATGGCGGGATAATGGCCGCCTTCAGCCAGGGTTCGACTGAGTACGATATGCCCGTCAAGAATCGCCCGTGCCGCGTCGGCAATAGGATCTTGCTGGTCGTCGCCTTCGGTGAGTACGGTATAAAAAGCGGTAATTGAACCGCCGCCTTCTTTGCCATTCCCGGCACGTTCCACCAGGGCCGGCAATTTGGCAAATACGGATGGCGGGTAACCCTTGGTGGCAGGGGGTTCACCGATGGCCAGGGCGATTTCGCGCTGTGCCATGGCGTAGCGGGTAAGTGAATCCATAATCAGCAGCACGTGTTTGCCCTGATCACGAAAATGTTCGGCGATGGCGGTAGCATAGGCAGCGCCCTGCAGTCGCATCAAGGGCGGCGTGTCGGCGGGAGCGGCGACAACGACTGCACGTGCCAGCCCAACGGCGCCCAGAATCTGTTCGATGAATTCCTTCACTTCACGGCCGCGTTCGCCAATCAGCCCCACCACAATCACGTCGGCACTGGTATAGCGTGCCATCATGCCCAGCAGCACGCTTTTACCCACCCCGGAGCCGGCGAACAGTCCCATACGCTGGCCGCGTCCCACGGTCAGCATGCTGTTGATGGCACGTACGCCGACATCCAGTATGTCGGTGATGGGGGCACGCGACAACGGGTTGGCTGCGCGCACATTGAGCGGCGCAGTGTGATGCGCATCCAATGGACCGAGGCTGTCCAGGGGACGCCCGGCGCCATCCACCACACGACCCAGCAATTCATTGCCCACAGGCAAGTGGCGCGTACGATCACTGGGACGTCGCCGCGGATGTTTTACCTGTCCGGGGCGGGGCAGGGTTTGTACGACTTCGACCGGAAATACGCGGGTGCCGGGGACCAGACCTTCGACATCGCTTTGCGGCATGAGGAACAGCCGCTCACCGTCGAACCCGACAACTTCGGCTTCCAGTTTCGAACCATTGGGTAAGGGTACGGTACAGGCACTTCCCACAGCCAGTTTCAGACCTACCGCCTCCATGACCAGTCCGGCTACACGGGTGACACGTCCGGATACCTGCATCGGTTCGGCAATCGCCAGCAGTTCGCTGCAATCGTGCAGATAGGATTTCCAGCGCTGACTGTGCGGCAGTACCGGAATCATGATGCGAGCCAGTCCGACTCTTTGCCCAGCGCGGCGGCTAGCCGCTGCCAGCGTGTCGCCAGCGCGGCGTCAATCTGATTATTGGCCGTTTCCACACGACAGCTGCCGGGTCCCATTTGCGTGTCATCGGCTAGCTGCCATCCGGCTTTGTCCAGTTCGTCGCCCATATGATTCTTGACCAGCAACAGATCGTTCGGGTTGAGATAAAGCCGCGCAGGCGGATGCAGGGTAGGAAGGTAGTGGATCGCTTCACTGACAATGTTGATGACCAGTTCCGGACGTACGTCCAGTGCAGTTTTGAGCATGGCCTTGGCGAGATCCAGCGCCAGATCCAATACCTCATTTGCGATCAGCTCATCCGCTTGCGCTACTTCGTTTGCAAAAGAGGTGGCGATGCTTTGCAGCTGCGCTTTTTCATCCAACGCCTCTCTGCGACCTGCGGCTAACCCGGCCACATGACCTTCTTCCATGCCGGCTGCATAAGCCTCGAGTCTGGCCTGTTCGCGGATTTTCACGATCTCATCGACGGTTGGCAAAGATATCGCCGGGGAATTAACGCTGCTTGGTGTACGCCGATTATCATCGAAGGACGCCATTTCCCAACGTTGATAGGCCGATTGCTGTTCCTTTGGCACCACGTTAGACATACGCATCCTCGCCGCTTGCACCAAGCATCAGTTGGCCTTCATCGGCCAGACGCCTTACTACCAGGAGAATTTCCTTTTGCTGTGCTTCGACTTCCGACAGACGAACCGGCCCT
>JBDSHM010000061.1:0-7152 GCA_039918495.1 Sulfuriferula sp.
GGCCTGAGCCTCAAGCTCACACAAGGAAACCAATCATGGGAATCTCTACACCAGGCATAGGCTCGGGACTCGATGTCAACGGTATTGTTGCCAAGCTGATGTCCATCGAACAACAGCCGCTCACTGCGCTGAACAACAAGGTCGCGAGCTATCAGGCCCGGCTTTCCGGCTATGCGCAGATAAAGAGCGCGCTGGCTCAATTCCAGAGCGCGGTGCAGGGATTATCCAGTCCCAGCCAGTTTCAGGCGGTCACCGCTACCCTCGCCGATGCCACAATCGCCACCGCCAGCGCCAGTGCTGTGGCTAAAGCGGGGAGCTACGCCCTGGAGGTGTCCAGTCTCGCCCAGGCCCAGAAACTGGTAGCTGTCGGCCAGGCCAGCGACAGCACCGCCATAGGAAGCGGCGCAACCACCACGCTGACCTTCGATTTCGGCACGATTGCCGGCGGCACGCTCAGCAACGGCACCTACACCGGCGCCAGTTTCACCAGCAATGGCGCGGGCACAAAAACCGTCACCATCAATGCCAGCAATAATTCGCTGGCCGGAATCCGCGATGCCATCAACAGCGCCAATATCGGCGTATCGGCCACCATCGTGAACGATGGCAGCGCCGCGCCTTACCGCCTGGTGCTGACCGATGCCACTACCGGTATCAGCAACAGCATGAAAATTTCGGTGTCCGGCGATGCCACGATTTCCAGCTTGCTCAGTCAGGACCCGGCCAACAACACCGGTCAGGCGCTTACACAAACCGTCGCTGCCCAGAATGCCAATTTCAAGCTGGATGGTGTCGCAGTCACCAAAACCACGAACACCGTCACCGATGCGATACAGGGCGTCACACTCAACTTGACCAAGACCAATGTCGGCACCCCCACCACCATCACGGTCGCCCAGGACACTGCTTCGGTTACCAAAGCAATAACCGCTTTTGTCACGGCTTACAACAGCATCACGCAAACCCTGGCGTCTGCAACCGCTTACAACCCCACCACCAAACAGGGTGCGCTATTCAATGGTGATGCCTCGGTATCGCTGATGCAAAATCAGATCCGCAATGTGTTGTCCACTCCGGTTGCGGGCGGGGGCAGCGCATACACGCTATTGTCACAGATCGGCGTGACCTTCCAAAAAGACGGCACGCTTGCTGTTGACAGTACCAAGCTGCAAAGTGCGGTCACCAGCAATTTCAACGACATTGCCGGTCTGTTCGCCGCCGTGGGTAAAACCTCGGACAGCCTGGTCGGCTATGCGAGCGCCAGTACGCTGACCGCACCCGGCGCATACAGCGTCAACGTCACGCAACTCGCTACACAAGGCAACACCACCGCTTCCGCCGCCGCCGGGCTTACTATTACGGCGGGCACCAATGACACCCTGCAGGTATTGGTCGATGGCGTCACCGCCAACGTGACCCTGGCGTCAGGTAGTTACGCCAGTGCCGCGGCATTGGCAACGCAAATCCAGTCGCAAATCAATGGCACAAGCGCATTCTCATCCTTAGGCTCAGCGGTCACAGTAACGCAATCGGGCGGCGTGTTGAAAATCACCTCCAATCGCTATGGCTCGGCGTCCACTGCCAATATCACCGGTGGCAACGGCCAGGCCAACCTCAACTTTGGCGGGACTGCCGTGGTCAGCAATGGCGTGGATACCGCAGGCACCATCAACGGCGTAACAGCCATCGGTTCCGGTCAGTATCTCACCGGCGCCACCGGCGATGCTTCGCAAGGGCTGCAAATCAAGATCAGCGGTGGCACGACAGGTGCACGCGGCACGGTTAATTACTCGCAAGGCTATGCCTATCAGTTCAATTCGCTAGCGACCTCCATGCTTGGCTCGAGCGGTGTCATTTCGTCGAGTACCGCCGGCATCAGCGCCTCGATCCAGCGCCTGAATGTCGACCAACAGGCGTGGGCTGCGCGATTGACAGTCATTGAAGCGCGCTATCGCGCGCAATTCACCGCACTGGACACCATGATCAGCAGCATGAATACCACCAGCAGCTTTTTAACGCAGCAACTCGCCAATTTACCGAAGATCGCATAAGGGAGAATCCGACATGTTTGGAACAGCACGTAACGCTACCAGTACTTATGCAAAAGTCGCCCTTGAAACCGGCGTAGCGGCGGCAAACCCGCACAAACTCATCGTCATGCTATTTGACGGTGCAAAGATGGCTATCGCCAACGCCATGCAACAAATGAAAAATGGTGATGTGAAAGCCAAGGGTCAGGCCATTTCACATGCCATCACAATTATTGACAGTGGCTTGCGGGCGAGCCTGGACAAGACGACCGGCGGCGAGATCGCGACCAGCCTGGATGCCTTGTACGAATACATGAGCAATCGTCTGCTGCTGGCAAACATCCGTAACGACACCTCGATTCTGGAGGAAGTGGATAGCCTGCTCGGCCAGTTGCGTGAGGCATGGGAAGCAATCGGCACCCCAATCGCAACCAAGCAGGCGCCAACCGTATCAGTACAAGACAGCATTTCTCCACGTATTAATTCTTTTGTGAGAGCGTGACCCTTAATGATGAATAGTGACGAAATCATCTCGATATACGAATCGGTGGCAAGCATCACAGAACAGATGCTATCCGCCGCACGCAACAGTGACTGGGAACACATGGCAGCACTGGAATCGCGCTGCGCCAGTCACGTGCGCACGCTGGAAAAAAGCGAAATTCGCGCTGCACTGACGAGTGAAATGCGTGAACGCAAATTCAATATCATCCAGAAGATTCTTGCGGATGATCGTGAAATTCGCAACATTACCGAGCCGTGGATGGCGCAATTATCGTCGCTGATAAACAATACCAGCACCGAACGCAAACTTTCCATGACTTATGGCAGGAATCAGGCGGGCTAAGCATGATCCCCATGCGTCCTGAAATGGCTGGCGCACGGTCGCTTATCCCGGTCGAGGCACTCATGCCGGCATCACCGCTGGGGGATGCGCTCAAGGGATCATCCCAGCGATTTGCGCAAAGCACTTTAGGCCAGCAATTCCAAGCCAAGGTATTGTCGGCGCTGGACGATGGCAGTTTTCTGGTACGTGTTGCCGACACCTTGACTCGCATGGTCTTGCCGACAGGTACTCGCGCTGGCGATTTGCTGCAACTAACCTTGATGAGCCGCTCACCCCAGCTGACCTTTCTGCTGGGGTCACAGGCCGGGGCGGCTTCGACTTCGCTAAGCGCCACGGGTCGATTGATCGATAATCTGTTGCATAACGCGCAGCAAAATGGTGCATCCAGCGCCGTATCCGGGAAGGCGGCGCTCATCGCCTCGCCCGCCCTGAATCCTGCGCAAATCGCTGTTGCGTTACGCGATACCATCAGTACCAGTGGCCTGTTCTACGAAGCCCATGTACGTCAGTGGGCCAACGGCAATCGTGTTCTATCCGAGCTGATGCGTGAACCCCAGACACAGATTGCCCTTACCCACCAAGCGGACCCTGCCGTAGCCCAACCAAAATCAGACACCAGCAATACAGCATTGGCGCAATTGATCAATCAGCAATTGAACACGCTGGAGCAGCAGCGCGTATTGTGGCGCGGTGAGGCCTGGCCCGGCCAAACCATGGAATGGGAAGTGGGGGAAGATGCACCTGAAGACAGCAACCGGGATACGCAGCGCGCCTGGCATAGCGAGGTTCGCTTTGATCTGCCTACGCTCGGTACGGTATCCGCGACCATACGACTGACCGGAGAGCATGTGCAGGTGCGGATTCACGCCGAAACGGAAGCTTCGGTTACATCGCTTCGCGCCCATGGCACACAACTATCCGATGCCTTGAACGCTGCCGGCATCCCGCTTGATTCTCTGATTGTGAAACAGGATGAACGAGCCTAATAGCCCATCGCAAAGTGCCGTAGCGCTTGCCTACCAGGCCGGTTCATCAGCACCCAAGGTTGTCGCCAAAGGCAAGGGGCTGATTGCAGAGGAAATCATTGCGCGCGCTAAAGAGCATGGCGTTTTCATACATGAATCCAAAGAGTTGGTCTCATTACTGATGCAGGTGGAACTCGACCAGCACATTCCGCCCGCGCTATACCGGGCCGTAGCCGAGTTACTGGCCTGGTTGTACAGGATCGAAACGGCACGAAAGGATGGCGATACACCGGACTAATTGGCATACTGCAAATATCCGCTTATGCTTATTTCCAATATCCAAAAGAAGACGCAAAGATTATGCCTACCAACAACCCCGACTTCGGTACCGAAAACCAAAGCCCCTATCTGGTGCATTCGCATCGTGAAATCGTCGCCTTGCTGCGCAGTATCGGAGAACAGCATCAACTCATTACCATGCTGATCAATGGCGGTGCGGATGCTGTCGTTACCTCGATATTGGAAATAGACGATGCCAACAATGCAGTCATAATCGACTGCGCCCCCAGTGCTTTGTTGAATCAGCGCATTACCCAATCGGAGGACATCTCCTTTGAAGCCTCAC
The DNA here is from genome assembly GCA_039918495.1 of Sulfuriferula sp. Lineage (GTDB taxonomy): Bacteria > Pseudomonadota > Gammaproteobacteria > Burkholderiales > Sulfuriferulaceae > Sulfuriferula. The sequence continues at coordinate 4,468 of JBDSHM010000061.1, forward strand.
TCGACAAGGTGCGTATCCTGTTTTCAGTAGCCAATGCAAGCAATATCGAATATGAAGGTCGCCCAGCCCTGCGCATTCCCGTCCCGGTTGGCCTGATCAGATTACAGCGACGCGAGTACTACCGCGTCAATACACCGGTGCTTAATCCAATTCTTTGCCGGATACCGCTGCCCGGCGATACTGAGGAAGATAGTTATGCGATGCCCTTGGTGGATATCAGTTGCGGCGGCATTGCACTGCTCGATGACAAGAAATTACTGGATACCACGATAGGGCGGGAGTATGGAAACTGCCATATCGATCTGCCCGGTCTCGGTGTGGTAACCGTTACCCTGCAAATCAGGAATTCACAAGAACTGACTCTCTTCAACGGCAAAACCAATCGCCGTCTGGGCTGTCTTTTCCTCGAAATATCCAAGGGCATGCTGGCTGCCGTACAGCGTTATATCATGCATCTGGAGCGGGAACGTAATGCGAAAATAACCGGCTTGAATTAAGCTGCACACTCAAAAACTTGCTTAACAAATAAAATCGCACTTTGCAGACAAGCAGGTTTAAATCTGCATGTTCATGATGTCGTTGTAGGCAGCGACCAGCTTGTTGCGCACCTGGATCGTCGCCTGAAACGAAATATTGGCTTTCTGCATGGAAATCATCACATCCGACAGGTTTACCTTGTCGTCGCCCATGGCAAAGCGTTGCCCCAACTGCTGGGATTGCACCTGCGTGCTATTTACTTGATCGAGTGACGATTTCAACGCATCGGCAAAATTGACCTTATCCACAGCGCCGCCGGTTGGCAAAACGTTGCCCGTGGACTCAGGACGCACTGCTGCTGCTTTGAGCTGCGCCATCATGGCTTCTATCCTGCTGGTATCGATCATTCCGGTTTTCATCGCACGCTCCATCAAGTCTTGACTTCCACCTCTTCAGGCTGAGGTTCAGGTTTCCTACACCGCCACGTTATCACTTGAGCGGCGCAATCTCTGTGGAAAAAGCACCGTAAACAGTCCTCTATTCAATCAATTGAAATATTGAGGTGCAGTGATAATCGATGCTGAGCTAAGTACCGCAAGTCGGTCGGGACGCAATATGAACCAGAGCAACATGAACTACCGCTTAAACCATCACTGCAACGATTGCGGAGAAGTATTATGTCTGTAGCAGGCGAAGTCGCACTTACACCGAAGTTCATGGGTCTGACGCAGGGACCCGGTGGACGCAAATTCTTGCAGATTCTGGGCATCGCTGCGGTCATTGCCATCATGGCCGGCGTATGGATGTGGGGTCAGCAACCTGATTATCGTGTGCTGTTCTCCAATTTCAGTGACCGCGACGGCGGTGCCATTGTCGCTTCGCTGGAGCAGATGAACGTACCCTACAAATTCGCCGAAGGCGGTGGCGCCATTCTGGTACCGGCCAACCAGGTCTACGAAGCACGTCTCAAGCTGGCCTCGCAGGGGCTGCCCAAAGGGGGGAATGTCGGTTTCGAATTGATGGAAAACCAGAAAATGGGTGTTTCCCAGTTCGTGGAACAAATCAATTTCCAGCGCGCACTGGAAGGCGAACTCGCCCGCTCGATTGAATCAATCTCAACCGTACGGTCAGCGCGCGTGTTGCTGGCGCTACCCAAATCATCGGTTTTTGTACGTGAACAACAGAAACCTACTGCATCCGTATTGCTTAATCTGGAACCCGGACGGGTGCTGGACCGGCAACAAATCAGCGCGGTCGTCCATCTGGTCGCCAGCAGCGTTCCCGATCTGCCGACAAAGAATGTGACCATAGTTGATCAGAATGGCAATTTACTTTCTGACACCAGTGCAAATACCGGTGCCAATGGTCTGGACCCCAGTCAGCTCAAATATGTTCACGAATTGCAGCGGAATATTGTAAAACGGGTTGAATCGATCATTGCCCCGATCGTAGGCGCCAACAACGTCCATGCCGAAGCGACGGCCGATGTGGATTTTTCTCACAGCGAGCAGGCTGCCGAAACATACAAACCCAACCAGACCGCCGATTCAGCTTCGGTACGCAGCCAGCAAACCAGTGAATCACTGAATGGCAACAGCGCCAATGCGACAGGCGTGCCTGGTGCGCTATCCAATCAGCCACCGGCCCCAGCAACCGCCCCGCTTACCGCACCACCCGGCAAAAATCCGCCATCTGCGACGGCCCCTACCGCAACGCCTACCAACACCCAAAAAGAATCCACGGTTAACTATGAAGTCGACAAAACCGTTCGCTACGTACAACAGCCAATGGGCGGTGTGAAACGCCTCTCGGTTGCAGTGGTGATCAACTACAGAGACAGTGTCGACAAATCCGGCAAAGTCATCAGTCGTCCCCTATCCACCGCAGAAAAAGCCCAGATAACGGATCTGGTCAAGGAAGCCATGGGCTATAGCCAGCAACGCGGAGACACCTTGAATGTCGTCAATAGCCCATTCGCCCGTGCTGAAAAAGAAATCCTTCCCGACGTGCCGTTTTGGAAGCAGTCTGAAAATATTCAGCTGGCCAAGGATATCGGTAAATACCTGATCGCCATCGTGGTACTGCTCTATCTGTTTTTCCGTGTGCTCAAACCGTTGCTGCGCAAATTATCCGACAATACACACAAGCAGGCCGCTTTGCCTGCACCCGGTGATGATGTCGTGCATCTGAGCCACACGCCTGCCAATG
>JBDSHM010000062.1:0-2406 GCA_039918495.1 Sulfuriferula sp.
CTACGCGCAAATGCGCGCACTGAATCGGAACCAGGAAGTGGTTTGTATTCGCTTGAGGCGACGCGCGCAACGTACCGATATCTTGAAGAATTGGCGAAAATTATTTTAGCCGCAGGTTTTCCTGTGATCGTGGATGCTACTTTCATTGCGCGTTGGCAGCGCGAGCAGTTTCATGCACTGGCGCGGAAAATTTGCGTGCCATTTTTGATTGTTGATTATCGAGCAAGTATATCCACTCTGCGAGAGCGGGTGTTGTTGCGGGAGCGACAAGGGAGTGATGCTTCAGAAGCCAATCTGTCGGTGCTGGAACGGCAGATCGAGACGAGTCAGCCGTTGGGTGCAGACGAGCGTCACTGGGTAATACGTTTCAATGCGGAGCGTGTGCCGGATCCGCGATCCCTGCGGCGCACCTGGCAACGTATGGCACGCAAGATCGCCCGCATTGCGGTATAGAGCGACTGAGCTGGTTTGCAAAACGACAGAACAGGTCTGTTCAGTCATCTGACCCTAAAAGCGAACTTCAGGTTTGGCCTGCCTGATCTTCGGCGATTTCCTTGTGCACCTGAACCATATCCAGTTCGCGTACTTTGGCAATCAGATCTTCAAGGCCAGAAGCCGGCAGTGAGCCGGGTTGCGAATAGACAATGACTTTTTCACGGAACACCATCAGGGTCGGGATGGAACGAATCTGGAAGCTGCCGGCAATCGCTTGTTCCACTTCAGTATTTACTTTGGCGAAGATGATGTCAGGGTGATTTTCCGATATCTGATCATAGGTTGGCGCAAAGGCGCGGCAAGGCCCGCACCAGGGTGCCCAGAAATCAATAATGACAAAATCGTTTTCCAGGACGGTAGATTCGAAATTTTCCTGGGTAAGGTCAAGGGTGGCCATGCGAAACTCCAAACAGCGGTAAAAGATAAAACGTAATTGGCTACAGTATCAGCCAGATCACTACGCGTTATTAAATCTTAGCATGTTCACGCGGCATCGTCCCCCTCAGCTATTTAACCAGCAGGACATTGTTCATGTTCCGCATGGGCGGTATCTGATTACGGTGCATGGCTTGCCTGGGTTGAGCCAGACTGACTTTGACTTCAACGCGCTGTACTGCCTGAATGATCTGTGTGGACAGTACACGCGCCTGCTGCGCAGTGAGCGTTAACACGCAATTATCAGGGGTCAGGGTGATGACCACACGATCTTCGCTGTTCGCTTGTTCGGATACGCTGACGATGACTGCCTGCCTGTTATCTAGTGCTATCACGATATTACCTCCCGCTAAATGAATGGTTTTTGCCTGACTCGTGCACAATGCGTGCCAATCAGGCGTTGGGCGCAACAACCATTAAAACAGGTGTACTTGAAGTAACGATGACATCCTGAAAATCAGAAATTGGAACGAGATATCCACAACGCTGCTGAGAACCCGACACGTGCAACGGGTTTTAGCATGGGGCCCATGCAGGGCATGGAACAAAGCCGGAAGTTATTGCATCACTATCATCCGATAGTGATCATTGTTACATCCCATACAGACGGTGTGCGGGAAATATACCGAATGAATAATAGGGGGCTGTAAGGTTTTGCTGGGAATGACGACCAAGCGCATGTAAGCTCAAAATGAGTTCGAGGCTGAATCCTAAGTGGTAAACGGTCTGTTGCAGTATCTCAGCCAACCATCCCAATAAAAGGTGTTCCTATGTTGATCAAGAAACCCGATGCGATAAAAGCAGCCGATATTACCCCGTATGAAGTTTACCTGCAGCGACGTAATTTTATGCGTGCCGGGTCCGCATTGGCGGCAAGCGCCTTATTGCCTGGTGTAGCAGAGGCCACTACCCGGCTGTCGGGCATAGTGAGTAGCCGTTACAGCACTGGCGAGGAAAAAACGCCATACAAGGACGTCACAACTTACAACAATTACTATGAATTCGGTACCGATAAATCCGACCCTGTTGAAAATGCCCAGAGTCTGCGAACTCGTCCGTGGACAATCTCGGTGGAAGGCGCAGTCAAGCGTCCAAAGGTATGGGACATTGATGCCCTGCTCAAAGCATTTCCCATTGAGGAACGCATCTATCGCTTACGCTGTGTAGAGGGATGGTCGATGGTCATACCATGGGAAGGCTTCCCACTGGCCAGTCTGATTCGCCAGGTAGAGCCAACCGGTAACGCCAAGTATGTCGAGTTCACTACCTTGCATGATCCAGCGCAGATGCCCGGTCAGCGTTCCAGCGTACTGAACTGGCCATACACGGAAGGTTTGCGCCTGGATGAAGCCATGCACCCGCTGACTATTATGGCGGTGGGCCTGTATGGACAAACACTGCCTAACCAGAATGGGGCACCGGTGCGTCTGGTTGTGCGATGGAAATATGGCTTCAAAAGCGCCAAGTCCATCGTGC
>JBDSHM010000063.1:0-4599 GCA_039918495.1 Sulfuriferula sp.
CCAAGCCCCAAGTACCGGCCAGTGCACAAGATTCGTGTGATATGCCTTCCATCAGACAGCCATCGCCGAGGAATACGTAGGTATGGTGATTGACAATCTCGTGGCCGGGCTTGTTGAATTCAGCCGCCAGCAATTTTTCCGTCATCGCCATGCCGACTGCATTGGTAATGCCTTGACCCAAAGGACCGGTGGTGGTTTCCACGCCGGGAGCGTAGCCATATTCAGGGTGTCCGGGCGTTTTCGAATGCAGTTGACGGAAATGCTTCAACTCGTCCATCGGCAGGTCGTAACCGGTCAGATGCAACAACGAGTACAGCAACATCGAACCATGGCCGTTGGATAGCACGAAGCGATCACGGTCGGCCCATTTTGGGTTGGTTGGATTATGGCGCAAGTGATGATTCCACACTACTTCGGCGATTTCCGCCATGCCCATAGGCGCGCCGGGATGGCCAGACTTGGCCTTTTCCACCGCATCCATGGACAGCGCCCGGATAGCGTTTGCGAGATCGGTACGAGTTGCCATTGTTTCTTCCTTCAGTCAATAAAAATACGTTTATGCTGCAAAAACGGGCCCTCGGCTTGCAAGCGGCATACCCAGAGGGAGCGTTCAGAATATTTACAGCCCGCAGCGTGTCCCGCAGGCAGACAATTCAAATGCTTAAGTGACGCAGTGTCGCTGCCCAATAATAGAAAATGCAGCGAAAGTTCTTGATTATGGCCGAGCCAGCCAAATTGGGCAAGTTTGGCAAGCTTCTGAATTGGTAGCAAAAGCCCGAGATTTAAAGCCTAAAACGCCCGGTTTTTAAGGCCTTACGAGGTGGTTGCCAAATCATGCCGCGGCCAATCAAAGTTTTTGATTAAGCTTCCGCGTTCATTTATCCGCCGCACGTATCCAGGCCTTCCATTCCGCAAATAACTCGGCCCCGAGCGCAGCTACCACAGGCCGGTCCCATAGATCGTCGGCCCAGAAATCATCACATGCCAGGGTACACATTTGCCCCCCGGCCTCTTCCATAATCAAGCATCCGGCAGCGTAATCCCACAACTTCTGGCTACCGTGCAAATACACATCGAATCGTCCTGCTGCGGTGTAACACCAATCCAGTGTGCTGGCGCCGAAATTGCGCTGAGAACTGTAGGGCGGATGTAACGCCACCTGCGTCGCGATGGCATCGCTAATACGCTTTAATTCGACTCCGGCCAAACTGTGCTTCAAGTCGGGTGAGCGGGTCCTGATCGGCAGCGGCTCGCCATTTAAAAATGCGCCTCGGCCTTTTTCGGCATAAAACATCTCATCGGCGACCGGATCATAAATGACGCCCATCACACTACGCCCGGCTTTCATCAGCGCGACGGATATGGCGAAATAGGGCACGCCATTGACGAAATTGGAGGTACCGTCGATGGGATCAATGCACCACAACCCGTCGAATCCCGCCGCCCATTGCTTGTGTTGCTCGGACTCGGACATTTCCTCACCTAATACCGGGTAAGGGGCGATGCGAGTCAATTCAGTTACCAGCGCAAGCTGACAAGCCAGATCAGCCTCGGTACACAAACTGCCGTCCGCCTTGCGGCTGTGGGCCACTTTCAAATAGCGCGGCATCACCTCTTTCAGCGCGACGCGTTTGACAACTTCGATGACAGATTGCAACACAGCTACTCAGCCTTCCATTTAATCGAGCAACCCATGCTGGGAATCTGTTCATGCGGGCCGGTTTGCTTCTGCGCCACCTGTACCATGGCGTCGAACAAATCGCGGCGCACATCTTCCGGAGCGGTTTCCTTGCGCGAAGCGTCAAAACGACCACGATATTGCAATTCCTTCTGGCGATTAAATCCGAAGAAATCCGGCGTGCACACCGCATCATAGGCACGGGCGACAGCCTGACTCTCGTCATATACATACGGGAAGGGAAAGTCGAACTCGGCTGCGACTTTTTGCATATTGTCGAAGCTGTCTTCCGCGTAATCAGCCGGATCGTTGGACATGATGGCAATACTGTTAATCCCATGGACATCGCGCAGTTCCCGGCAATCGCGCACCAGACGTGGGCGAATGGCCTGTACATAAGGACAGTGATTGCAAATAAACATCACCAGCAGACCATTTTCGCCCAGGGCCGATTGCAGCGTATAACGCTTGCCATCCACGCCAGGCAGATCGAAATCCGGGGCTTTCCAGCCGAAATTGCAGACGGGGGTTTGCAGACTGACCATTTACTTCGACTCCAATTACAATACGATGCCCGTTATCATATCACGCACCCCTGCCCACCCTGAGCTGCCATGCCACGTTTCCATCTGTCCGAAGACCTCGCTGCAAACACCCTTATCACCCTGCCGAATGCTTGCGCTCACCATGCTGCGCGCGTATTACGGCTGGCTGTAGGCGACGCCATCACGTTATTCAACGGTCGCGGCGGCGAGTGGGTCGGCAGCATCAGCCACATCGACAAACGCGAAGTGAAAGTACGCGTGGAAAGATGGTGTGACGCGGAACGTGAAACCCCGCTACGCGTCACATTGGCGCAGGGCATTTCGAGTGGCGAGCGCATGGACTATACCCTGCAAAAAGCAGTGGAAATGGGTATCCATGCGATCCAGCCCGTCGCCTGCGCACGCAGTGTAGTCAAGCTATCCGGCGAACGTGCCGACAAACGCCGTACCCATTGGCAAAACCTGGTGATTGCCGCCTGCGAGCAATGCGGGCGCAATCGTGTCCCTGAGGTATCCGACATTGTCCCTTTGCCAATCTGGCTAAAACAACCCGCTGAGACACCGCTCAGACTTATATTTGCACCCGATGCCCAATACACGTTGCACACCCTGCCGCGTCCGGATGGTGCGGTTACCATACTGGCCGGGCCGGAAGGCGGCTTTGCTGCGGACGAATACACCAGCGCACTGGCTGCGGGATTCACCCCCATTCGCCTTGGCCCGCGCGTGCTGCGCACTGAAACTGCGGCTCTGGCAGCGCTCGCTGCCATGCAAACACTGTGGGGAGATCTGTAACAGACACCCGTATTTTTGTTATACACTTCAATCACATCCACTAAAAATACAACAATAACCCGTATGGCAGCCTCCCCACCTTCCACCTTCGTTCACTGGTTCCGTGCCGCTGCGCCCTATATTCATGCGTTCCGCGGCAAAACTTTTGTTATCGCCTTTGGCGGTGAAGTACTGAGCGACGGCCAATTCACTCGTCTGGCGCATGACCTCAATCTGCTGAATAGCCTTGGCGTGCGCTTGGTATTGGTACATGGCGTGCGTCCGCAGGTTGAAGAACATCTAACTCAGCGCAATGCAGCGATTCGCTATGCCGATGGCCTGCGCGTGACGGATGACGCCGCACTGGCCTGTGTCAAAGAAGCGGTGGGGGAAGTTCGGGTGGAAATCGAGGCGTTGTTATCGATGGGGCTGCCCAATAGTCCGATGGCCAATGCCGATATCCGCGTCACCAGCGGCAATTTTGTTACTGCACGGCCTTTGGGTATACGCGGTGGCGTGGATCTGCTTCACACTGGCGAAGTGCGCAAGGTCAATGCTGCCGCCATCCGTCAGCGTCTTGACGACAATGACATCGTGTTGCTATCGCCGCTTGGCTATTCACCTACGGGTGAAATCTTCAACCTGTCGCTGGAAAACGTAGCCACCAAAGCTGCCGTCGCTCTGAATGCGGACAAGCTGATTTTTCTGATGGAAACCGAAGGCGTGCACAATGCCCGGGGTGGTCTTCTGCGCGTACTTACTGTGCCGGAAGCGGAAAAAATTGTGTCTGCCAAACGCAGCTTGCCGGAAGACGTGACGTTTTACCTGCCTTGTGCCATTGCCGCCAGCAAATGCGGGATCAGCCGTGTCCATCTGATTAGCCGCCACCTGGACGGCGCGCTGCTGTCGGAGTTGTTTACCCACGCCGGTGTCGGCACCATGCTCACACCGGCACGGCTGGAAACCCTACGTCCAGCAAGTATTGACGATGTCGGCGGCATTCTGGAACTGATCCGTCCGCTGGAAGAAGATGGCGTGCTGGTGCGACGCTCGCGCGAGCGACTGGAAATGGAAATCGAACGTTTCATCGTGCTGGAACACGATGGCATACTGATTGGCTGCGCTGCACTCTATCCGTTCGCTGGTGAGCGCGCGGGCGAACTCGCCTGTCTGGCGGTGCATACCGATTATCGCGGCAAAACACGCGGGGATGCACTGCTGGAAGCAGCCGAGAAAAAAGCGCACGCATTAAAACTGAAACGTTTGTTCGTGCTTACCACGCGCACCGCCCACTGGTTTATAGAGCGCGGCTTCAAAGAAGTCGATGTAGGTGAACTGCCCACCGGCAAACAGGCGCTATATAACTACCAGCGCCGCTCCAAAGTATTCGTTAAACCCATATAATCCGGGCAATGAACCCTACACGCCGCCAATTATGCGCCCTCATGCTATGTTGCAGTCTGCCACTCGGCGCCCGCGCGACGACGCTGCCGCTCACCATCGGACTGTATCCCAATCTGTCGTCACAACGCCTGTTTCGCTTGTACCAGACGCTTGGCAATTACCTGCAGCAACAACTTGCACGACCAGTTCAACTCTATA
>JBDSHM010000064.1:0-1554 GCA_039918495.1 Sulfuriferula sp.
ACGCGCCTGGGTCTTTGTAGTCATTCCGCGCCAGCTCTTCACGTACCTTGACTACAGTAAACATGCCGCCCATTTCGATCGGCCCGAACTGCCCCTGCCCGGTCATCATGGGCAGCGTATTTTCGGGGAGAGGCATTTGCATCTCGCCCATTGAAGCGCCCTTGTCGCCCATGACCATGTAATCCGGTACCAGCTGCGTGATTTTTTCGGCGATGCCCTTCTGATCGACACCGATCATGGTCGGTACATTGTGGCCCATCGCATTCATGGTGTGATGTGATTTATGGCAATGAAACGCCCAGTCGCCCGGGGCATCGGCGATAAATTCAATGGCCCGCATCTGGCCGACGGCCACATCCGTGGTCACTTCCGGCCAGCGCGCTGATTTGGGCACCCAGCCGCCGTCGGTACCGGTGACCTCGAAAGTATGGCCATGCAAATGCAGCGGATGATTGGTCATGGTCAGATTGCCGGCACGAATACGTACCCTGTCGCCTTTCCTGACTACGATGGGATCGATACCGGGAAACGCCCGGCTGTTAAACGTCCACAGATTGAAATCGAGCATGGTATTGATCTTCGGTGTGTAACTGCCCGGCTCGACATCATAGGCATTCAACAGAAATACGAAATCACGATCAACTGCCATAAAACGCGGATTTTTCGGATGGGTCACCCAGAATCCCATCATGCCCATGGCCATCTGGGCCATTTCATCCGCGTGAGGGTGATACATGAAGGTGCCGGGGTTACGCGCAACAAATTCGTAGACGAACGTTTTGCCGGGCTGAATTGCGGGCTGGGTCAATCCGCTCACCCCATCCATGCCATTGGGTAAAATCTGTCCGTGCCAGTGAACGCTGGTATGTTCGGGCAATTTGTTGGTCACGAAAATGCGCACCTTGTCGCCTTCGACCACCTCGATCGTCGGCCCCGGGCTCTGACCGTTGTAACCCCACAGATTGGCTTTCATACCAGGCGCAATCTCGCGTACTACCGGTTCGGCCAGCAGGTGAAATTCCTTCCAGCCGTTTTTCATGCGCCATGGCAAACTCCAGCCATTCAGGGTCACGACCGGATTATAGGGACGGCCATTTGCAGGCATCAGCGGCGGCATGGTGGCAGAATCGGTTTGGATAACCGCTTCCGGCAGCGCAGCAGCCTGGGCCCGGCTTACCATTGCGGCACCCATGAATATCGCACCCGATGCGGATAAAAAGTCTCGACGATTGGTCATGGTCATTCCTTATTCGATAGATTGGCGGGCAGATTTCCGCCCAGCGCGGCGGAAAGATCGGTCTGGGCAACCCAGTAATCCTTCAGCGCATTGATATAAGCATCGACGCTCAGCACCTGTTCACGCGCGTCGGCCAGCAGTTCGAAGACGCTGATAAGCATGCCGTTGTAGCGCAGCATGTTTTCATCCGCCATCTGCTTTCTGAGCGGCACAATGTGGTCGCGGTAATGTCTGGCAATGTCGTACGCACTGCGATAACCGAGATAGCTTTCGCGCACTTCGCTACGCGCATTCACTGCGGTTTCCGCAAGATAATT
>JBDSHM010000065.1:0-7786 GCA_039918495.1 Sulfuriferula sp.
TTTTACCGGCGCCCATCAACGCAAAATAGGGCGCATGGAAGCGGCCAGCGGGGGCACAATTTTTCTGGACGAAATAGGCGATTTGCCGCTGGAGTTGCAGGTCAATTTGTTGCACGTATTGCAGGAAAAGTTTATCGAACGCGTTGGTTCCTGCCAGAAAATCTCTCTGGACCTGCACGTGATTGCAGCCACGCACGTGGATCTGGAACAGGCGGTGGCGCAAGGGCGGTTCCGCGAAGATCTCTATTATCGACTCAATGTCATTCACCTCAAAGTACCGCCACTGCGCGAACGCGACGGCGATGTGAAGTTGCTGGCGCAGGCCTTCTTTGAGAAATTCTCCAATGAAACCCATTCTACTGCTATGGGTTTCTGTCGCCAGACATTGCAAGTAATGAATAATTACAGTTGGCCTGGAAACGTGCGTGAATTGTTTAATCGTGTACGGCAGGCCGTAGTGATGAGTGAAAATCGCTTACTGACACCGAATGACTTGGGGTTGGAGAAACGGGTAGACGGTCGACTGATGATGACCCTGAATGCCGCACGCGCACAAGCCGAACAAGAAGCCATCCGGCTTTCCCTGCGACGCAACCAGAACAATATTTCCGGAGCCGCGCGTCAGTTGGGCGTATCAAGAGCGACGCTATACCGGCTTTTGGAACGGCATGGCCCCCTGCCGCCTGATCAGCCAGCATGAAACATTATCTGATATTTTGGTAAAAAAATGATGGACTTTAGTTGTTGATAACACGAGGCCACCATTACAAATATAACAAATTTCAGGAGGGAGATTCTATGCATAACAGCGATATCGTAAAGTTCGCCAAGGCGGGATTGATGAGCGCGTTATTGGGAGCCAGTCCGAGTTATAGCCAGGATGCACAGCAAATCGGTCAGGCGGACATGAACCAGATGCGCCAGCAACTGGATGAGCAGGCCAAAAAGTTGGCAGTTCAGCAAAATCAGCTGGACGAAGAGCTTAGAAAGCTGGAGCAACACAAGCGCGCGTTCGAAGAAACCCGGCAGCAACTGGAAGCACTGCAAAAACGACTGGGCATGGTGCCCACGCCGAGACCAGAACGTGTCGCACAAACTCAAGCACAGCCGGTGCAGCCGGTCGGCCGCGCTCCGGAAAAGCCGAAGGATGCACAGCCTTCCGAAGTAGCACAGATTTTCGAACAGCCAGGCGTGCTGACGCCCAAAGGCTCGGTGGTACTGGAACCCTCACTGCAATATTCCTACTCCTCTTCCGATCGCGTCTCCATTGTGGGCTATACCATTATCCCGGCCCTGGTGATTGGCCTGATCGACGTGCGTAGTGTGAACCGCAGCACTTGGGTGGCTTCGCTTACCGGGCGTTATGGTGTGACCAACCGCCTGGAAATCGAAGCCAAAATTCCTTATGTGTACCGCAATGACGACACGATTAGCCGTCCTCTCAACCTGTCCGGATCCGCCTCCGATAGTTTGTTCAACGCCAGTGGGAAAGGTATCGGCGATATAGAACTCGCCGCGCGCTATCAATTGAATGTCCCTACGGGCGACGAACCTTACTACATTGCCGGTCTGCGCTTCAAGACCCACACGGGTACCGATCCCTTCGAAGTGAATTACGCGTCGGGAACGACAGCCTCTACCGGCACACTGCAAACCTCGTTACCGACCGGTTCGGGGTTTTACGGTATCCAGCCGAGTCTGAGCGTGATCTATCCTTCCGATCCGGCGGTGTTCTTCGGCGGTATTAATTATCTATGGAACATCAAGCGCGACGTGAACAAAGTCGTTGCCGGTGGTTATATCGGCACTGTGGATCCCGGCGATGCAGTCGGATTCAATTTTGGCATGGGTATGGCACTCAACGAAAAGAGCGCATTCAGTCTGGGTTACGAACAGACCTGGATCGGCAAGACCAAACAAAATGGCGTGATACCGCAGACCGCCACCTCGACACAACTGGCGAGCCTGCTGCTGGGCTATTCCTATAGACTGAACAAGAAGAGCAACCTGAATGTTTCGATTGCAGCGGGCTTGACGCCCGACACGCCGAACACCCAGTTGACTGTGCGGATACCATATAACTTCTGAGGGGCCGGTGCTTCGGCGCAACGCGCCATATCGGGACCATCACTATCCCTTAGCGCACGGAGTTCGCAATTGCCTGGTTAAGCGAAGCGGTGAGTTCCATAGAGCGCGCGAGCGCCTGATTGATTACCGTTGCATGGATGGTAGTCATGTTGCGGATCATCTGATTATCAATAGTATTCTGAATGACCGTGGTCAGCGAGTTCAGCGATTGCGGCAGCACAAAAGTATTGCCCGTACCGTTCTGGATCAAGGTAACGGTTTGCCCCAAGTCACTTATTTGCTGAGGCGTCATCGAAGCGGATGGTGTGGAGTTCCCTTGTCCAGTGCCGACACCTGCTGGCGGGATAGTTTGCACACTGATGGCATTCGGGGAAATACCGTTTGTGCCTATGGAAGCCAGATCCGGCAAGCTGATTTTCATTGAGCTAACGAGAACGCCATTGATATAGGTGACGCGTTCCAGGCTCAGAGCCAGCATGACCTGCATGCCGTTCACGTTTACCTCAAAGCCGCCGCGCATCCCGTCCAGCTCTGTGTCGTTGGCTCTGCGGCAGTCCTCAAACGAGGAGGATGCGCCCAAGACAGCCTGCGCGATTCCGCAAGTAACCAGACACAGGCAAGTTTGCAACGTATGCCTTAAATGCGGGTTCATGACAGGCTCCTCAGTAGTCTCCAGCCGGGCGACGCAACAACGTTACATTAGCCAGATTATCCGGCCCTGCCGCTAGCCCAAGCGGGGCTTTTTCGCGCACATGCCAATCGAGGGAGCGGTTGAATGCGGCTTTTTCATTCAGTCCGTTGATCACGAAAACTATGTTATTGCTGAGCAGCTTTTCGAACTGGTCTTGGGGGATGACACGTGCGCCCAGCGAAGGGTCGCCCACAGCGACCTTGCCGTCCTTGATGCCCTTGATGACCACAAAATGGTTGTAGCCGTTGTCGCGGATCAGGACGATGGCAGGAATGCCTACCCCGGCCAGCTTGTTCAGCGTAGTGTCATATCCATCGGCGGAATAGCCGCGTGCTTCCAGATAGCGCTTCAGGTCAAGCAGGGAGAAACCCTCGCGCTTGATTTTGGCTTGGTCGCCCTGTTCCCACATGGCCTTGAAAATGCCCGCTTCGCTAGTCGGGTCGTCATATTGGTAAGTGAGCAGCGTGGCGAGGGCCGCCGAACCGCAGCTATAGTCGTACTGCTGGCGCACGATGGCGCGGAACTGGCGCTCCTTGAAGCTCATTACCTTCACGTTCATCTGGCCGGAATCGGCGCCCGGCACGGTCACCCATCCGGCCTTGGCGTGGCCGGACATCAGTGCCAGCATAATCAGCATCATGGTCGAGTTCATCATCGCACTCCTACTGAACACGCAGATTCAGAATGGTAGCGTTCTGGATGAGCACGTTGTTGCCGGAATTCTGGATAACCGTGGACAGGCCCGAAGCGCCCGCAAATGAACTGCCGGTAACGAGGTTACTGCCAGTTACATTGGCCATGGCCTGGTTGTTATAGAGTTGTCCATCCAGGTTGTTGACGTTGGTTTCGATGTGGCCACCGCGGTACTGGGCCAAGCTTGCATCTGAAACAGGGGTGTCAAACGGCGAGGCCGCTCGGGCCGGCATGATTGCGTGTTCCGGTTCAGACCAAACCGGTGCTGCCGGGAGGCACAGCCCCAGTGTGGCAAAAATGAGAATTAAACGGTTCATGGCAGATATCCTCCGTTTCGGTTGGCGCTTTGAATTTATAGTGGCGCCATAAAAACCCGGAACCGTGCTTGCGTGATTCCGGGTTTAGCCCAGCCTAGTGAACCGTCAGATTGGCCTGCACTGTGACCCCTTGCTGAATCAGCGAATTGGCTCCGCTGTTTTGCGCCACAGTGAGAATACCGGCACCGTTGGTCAGGCTGCTGGTCATGCTGTTGGACGTGTTGTAGGTACCGGCATTGCCGCCCCCAGTGCTGCCGCTGTTGCCGCCAACTCCACCGTTGCCAGTGGTGGCACTCGCCATGGCGCTGCTGGTCGCGCTGCCGCCCAAGCCGCCATTGCCGCCATTACCACCGGTGCTGTTTGCAGTCGCGTTACCGCCTGCACCACTGGTTCCGCCGGCGCCACCCGCACCCCCTGTGGCACCTGCGCCTGCGAGGCCACCGTTACCGGTTCCGCCTGTCCCTACTGCACCCGCTGCACCTGTGCCGCCAGTGCTGGTTCCGGTCGCGCCCACTGCGCCAGCGCCGCCAGCGCCACCGGTTCCGGCGGCCCCCACTGCACCCGTACCACCCATACTGGCTGCGGTAGCGCCGGTGCCGGTCGCGCCGGCACCAGTCGCGCCAGTCGCGCCGGCACCTGCTGTATTAGTGCCGCTCGCGCCAGTACCAGCTGCGCCAGTACCCAGCGCTCCGACTGCTCCTGCGCCACCTGTCCCGCCCATGCCAGCCCCTGCCGCGCTGGTGCCAGCGGCCGCGCCGCCCGCAGGATTGCCTCCATTTGCGTTACCTGCGGTACTGCTTCCGGTAGCGCTGGTGTTGTTTGCGTTGCCCCCATGGCCGGCACTTGCGCCAGCGTTTGCATTGGCTGTTGAGCTTGTGCGGCCGCTGCTTGCGTGCGTGCTTCCGCCACTGGCTCTGGAGTCTCCGCCATATGAGGTCGTACCACTGTCGCCGCCCACGCCGGTGCCGGCCATGCCACCGTTGCCACCATTGCCACCGTAGCCGCCACCGCCGGAGCCGAAGCCGCCGGTACTATTCCCGGTCATGCCGCCATTTCCGCCATTTCCGCCTCTGCCGCTGCCGCCGGAGCCGCTGCCACCGGTGCTATTTCCGGCAAGACCACCATTCCCACCGTTACCACCGGCGCCAGCGCCACCGTTACTGCCATATCCGCCACTACCGCCGGTGGCCGTGCCCCCATTGCCGCCATTGCCGCCCGCGCCGCCTGTTCCCTTCCCGCCAGTCCCGCCGCTGGCGTTGCCACCGTTGCCGCCATTCGCACCATTACCCGCGTCACCGGCATAACTGTCACCACCGCTGGCAAAACCACGGCCATTGCCGCCCATAGCACCATTGCCGCCGTGGGCACCCGAGGCGCTGGAGGAGGGGCTGCTGGTGGCGTTGCCGCTATTTCCACCATTTCCACCGCTGCCGCTTGGGCTGCCGCCGTAAGCGGTATTGCCATTGTGATCAGCGATATTGTTATGCACGGCGCCATTCAGATTGGTGCTTGCGGTGACGCTGGTATTGAACGAATCGTGATTGTATGACTTGCCGTACAAGTAGGCTGATGAACCATCATTTGCCAGCGCCCCGGCGTTGGAGTTTGCAGTAGGGTTTTTCTGGGTGGCTCGCGAATTTTCATTCGCAGCTGGCCCGCTGTTGGTATTTTGGGTTGACGTGGCTGTTGCAGTTTGCCCACCAGCGCCGCCCGTACCAGCATTGGTATTGGTCGGATTCGCCCACACCTGCGATGAAATCCCGAAGGCCAGGGCAAGAGCCGTGGATATTAGCGTTTTGTTCATGATGTGTTTCTCCTCAAGGTGACTCGCAACACCCGGAACCGCGCTTGCGTGGTTCCGGGTTTAGCCCCGCCTAGTGAACCGTCAGATTGGCCTGTACCGTGACACCTTGCTGAATCAAGCCATTTGCCCCGCTGTTTTGCGCCACAGTGAGAATGCCGGCACCGTTGGTCAGGCTGCTGGTCATGCTGTTTGACGCATTGTAGGTACCGGCATTGCCGCCCCCGGTGCTGCCGCTGTTGCCGCCAACTCCACCGTTGCCAGTGGTGGCACTCGCCATGGCGCTGCTGGTCGCGCTGCCGCCCAGGCCGCCATTGCCGCCATTACCGCCGGTGCCGTTTGCAGTCGCGTTACCACCGGCGCCACTCGCGCCTCCGGTACCGCCCACCCCCCCGGTCGCGCCCGCACCAGCGACGCCACCCTGACCGGTGCCTCCGGTACCTGTCGCACCGACCGCGCCCGCGGCACCGGTACTGGTTCCGGTAGCGCCCACCGCGCCCGCGGCACCTGCGCCGCCGGTACCTGTCGCACCAACCGCGCCTGCACCACCCATACTGGCTGCGGTAGCACCCGTGCCGGTTGCGCCAGTGCCTGCAGCGCCAACCGCGCCAGCACCTGCGGTGTTAGTGCCGGTTGCGCCGGTACCAGCCGCGCCGGTACCAGCCGCGCCGACCGCTCCCGCACCACCCGCACCGCCTGTGCCGGTCCCGGCTGTGCTGGTGCCGGAGGAAGCCCCACCCGTAGCACCGCCACCATTGGCGCTACCCGCAGTGCCGCTGCCAGTGGTGCTGGTATTACTGGCAGTTCCGCCAGCGCCGCTGCCGCCGCCGTTCGCGCTGGCGCTGGCAGTCGCGCTGCCGCTACCTGCGCTGGTGCCACCGCCATTGGCACGTGAGTTGCCGCCTGATGCGTCTGTATTACTGTCACCGCCCCACCCGCTTCCAGCCCTACCACCATTGCCGCCGTCTCCGCCTGAAGCGCTGCCACCGGAACCGTAGCCGCCGGTGCTATTCCCGGTAATGCCACCGTTGCCGCCATGGCCGCCTGTGCCGCTGCCGCCGAATCCACTACCACCCGAGCTATTTCCGGCAAGACCGCCGCTGCCGCCGTTGCCACCCGAACCGTTACCGCCATGACCACCACTGCCGCCACTACCGCCGGTGGCCGCGCCACCGTTTCCGCCGCCACCACCAGCGCCGCCAGTACCGTTGCCGCCGAATCCACCCGTGGCGTTACCACCGCTGCCACCATGGCCGGCATTGCCAGCATTACCTGCGTAGCTGGAACCACCGTAGGCTACGGAACTGCTAGAACCGCCACCCGCGCCATTGCCGCCATAGGCACCTGAGGCGCTGGTGGCGGGGTTGCTGGCGGCGTTGCCGCTATGCCCGCCATTTCCGCCGCTGCCGCTTGGGCTGCCGCCAAAAGCAGTGTTGCCGTTATTGCTGGCGTTGTTGTTGTTTACCGTGCCGCTCAGGTTGGTCTGCGCGGAGACGGTGGTGTTGAAAGCATTGGTGTTGTATGAATTGGTGTACAGATAAGCTGATGAAGCATCATTTGCCAGTGCCCCAGCGTTGGAGTTTGCAGTAGGATTTTTCTGTGTGGCTTGCGAATTTTCATTCGAAGTCGGCCCGCTGTTGGTGCTTTGGGTTGACGTGGCCGTTGCACTTTGCCCACCAGCGCTGCCTGGGCCAGCATTGGTGTTGGTCGGATTCGCCCAGGCCTGCGAAGAAATCCCGAAGGCCAAGGCAAGGGCCGTGGATATTAGCGTCTTGTTCATTGTGCATTCCTCCATAAAACATCCGGAGCCGACACCATGCCGGTCTCAAAATAAATTAGAGCAAGCACTGTGCCATTCGATATAACACCATGAATTATAAAAGGATAAGTAACAAGAGCAGGGTTTAGACAGGCTTAAGAGCCGAACAAGGTGTTGCAGGTTTGAAACAATAGCCCAGTTTGAGAGGGTTTTTAGATGGAATATGTTTTATATATTAGCCAGTTATGTCCTGATATACGCGCATCAGGAAAGTGCGGAATTTTTGAATCACTGCGCATGCATTGTCCCTATCGGGAAGCAACCGTGCCACAGGCGGAGTTGGTCAAATGTTTTTCAGTACTACGCTATTATTAAGCCATGTGGTCCACTGTGTGTGGTGGAATACGGCTACGTTGGCCGCTCTAGCCATCTGCTGC
>JBDSHM010000066.1:0-7701 GCA_039918495.1 Sulfuriferula sp.
AAAGACGTTGCAGGGAACTACCCCTATTTTGATGACAAGGCCGGCAAAGTTGTAACGTTTGAAATGGCGCTCAATTCCTGCCGCACAGCGAATGGGGAAGAGCCATACAAGCTAACCGACGACAACACGATGGGCGCGTTGACTGCCTACGCTCGCACATTGTCGGACGGCATGTTGATGAACATCAAGGTTCAAGGCCCGGCTGCCACCGCAGCCTATGAGGCTGGCAAGAAGCAGTTCTACGGCCGTCGTGGTCAGCTCAACTTTTCCTGTGCCTCCTGCCACGTTGCCAATGCTGGCAGCCATCTGCGCTCGGAAGTGCTTTCCCCCGTTGTGGGACAGGCTACACACTGGCCTGTATTCCGCGGTGGCGAGAAGCTGACGACACTGCAAGAGCGTTATGTTGGCTGCAACAAGCAGGTACGTGCGACACCTTTTGCACAGGGTAGCGTGGAATATAATGATCTGGAATACTTCCATTCCTATGTCAGCAATGGTTTGCCGATGAAAGCTTCGGTATTCCGGAAGTAACTGTAACTCACCCCCTAAATCAAGCGAAGTCAGGCGAACGCCTGCTTCGCTTTTTTTATGCGGCAACATACCTATCAGTACCATTTGGATGATTATTACCATTTACTTCATCTGCCAGCACACTAAAATAGCCTCATTCATAAACTAACCACAACCCCGCATTGAGGAGCTTACGAGATGATGAATCGCCGCGAATTTTTACAAATACTTGCCGTGGCCGCAGCGTCCGGCATGGCGATTGACAATAAGCAGGCGCTAGCCGGAAATGCGCCTTCCAGCTTTTACGATCTACCCAAATTCGGTAATGTATCGCTGATGCACATGACCGATAGCCATGCACAGTTGCTGCCGATTTATTTCCGTGAACCAGACGTCAATATCGGGGTAGGCGGTGCAGTCGGCCAGCCGCCGCATCTGGTCGGTGAATATTTTCTCAAGCATTACGGTATCAGGCCCGGCACGCGTGAAGCACATGCCTTCACTTATCTCGATTTCGCTGCCGCCGCACGCACTTACGGCAAGGTGGGTGGGTATGCCCATCTGAAAACCCTGGTCGACAAAGTACGCGCCTCGCGTCCCGGTTCACTGCTACTGGATGGCGGCGATACTTGGCAAGGCTCTGCAACCTCGTTGTGGACCAAGGGCCAGGACATGGTGGATGCAGCCAAGCTGCTTGGCGTCAATGTAATGACCGGACACTGGGAATTTACCTATGGCGCCGATCGCGTCAAGCATGTGGTTGATAATGACTTCAAAGGTCATATCGATTTCGTTGCCCAGAATATCAAAACCAACGATTTTGGCGATCCGGTATTCAAGCCTTATGTCATGAAATCCATGAACGGCGTACAAGTCGCGATCATCGGTCAGGCTTTCCCCTACACGCCGATCGCCAATCCACGCTATATGGTGCAGGACTGGAGCTTTGGCATCAACGACGACAACATGCAAAAAGTCGTGAACGAAGCCCGCGCCAAAGGTGCACAGGTTGTTGTTGTACTGTCTCACAACGGCATGGACGTTGACCTGAAAATGGCGTCTCGCGTAACCGGAATAGATGCAATTTTTGGTGGCCATACGCACGATGGCATCCCTTACCCATCTCAGGTAAAAAATGCCAAGGGCACCACGCTGGTCACCAATGCAGGCTCCAACGGCAAATTCCTTGGCGTCATGGATTTTGATGTGAAAAACGGCAAGATCGCTGCATGGAAATACCGCCTGCTGCCAGTATTCTCGAATTTGCTTGATGCTGATGCGAAGATGTCCAAGCACATTGAAAACGTACGCGCACCCTATGCCGCCAAGCTCAATGAAAAATTGGCCGTCACCGAGGAACTGCTCTATCGTCGCGGCAACTTCAACGGCACCTTTGACCAACTCATCCTGGATGCACTGATGACTGTCAAAGGCTCGGATGCAGCGTTTTCGCCCGGCTTCCGTTGGGGTACGACATTGCTGTCCGGCGACATCATCACCATGGATCACCTGATGGATCAGACTGCCATTACTTACCCATCCACCACGCTCAATGAAATGACCGGTGCCACTATCAAAAGCATTATGGAAGATGTGTGCGATAACCTGTTTAATATTGACCCATACTATCAGCAAGGCGGAGACATGGTTCGTGTCGGTGGTATCCAGTATACGGTCGCTCCCAATAACAAAATCGGCAACCGCATTAGTAATATGACGCTGAAAGGCAAACCGGTCATGGCCAACAAAAAATATAAGGTGGCAGGCTGGGCGCCGGTGGGAGAAGGTGTATCCGGTACGCCGATCTGGGATGTCGTGGCTGAATATCTGCGCGATATCAAGGTGGTCAAGCCACGTAAACTGAATGAACCGAAAATTGTCGGTATTGGCAAAAACCCGGGTATTGCTGCTGACCTGATTTGAGTTTTTCCTATCCAGAAAAGGCCGCACTATGCGGCCTTTTCTGTTTTCAACTGCTTACACGTGAATTTATGCCGTATCCGGGCTAAAATGTGTCGATTCAATTGAACCTGTACTCTCCACGAAAAACCGCCCATGAAAAGTAGCGAAATCCGCCAACGCTTCCTCGATTTTTTTTCCCGTCACGGGCACACGCCGGTTGCCTCCAGTCCATTGGTGCCGGGCAACGACCCCACACTGCTGTTTACCAATGCGGGTATGGTGCAATTCAAGGATGTATTCCTTGGGCGCGAAATCCGGCCTTATGTACGTGCCGCCAGCTCGCAACGCTGCGTACGCGCCGGCGGTAAACATAATGATCTGGATAATGTCGGTTACACCGCACGCCACCATACCTTCTTCGAAATGCTGGGCAACTTCAGCTTTGGCGATTATTTCAAGCGCAATGCCATCCAGGTCGCGTGGGAGTTTCTTACCCAGGAACTGGGCATTGCCCAAGATAAATTATGGGTAACGGTCTACCATACCGACAACGAAGCACACACTATCTGGACCACTGAAATCGGCGTTCCGAACGAGCGCGTCATCCGCATTGGCGACAAACCCACTGGAGGCTCGGACAATTTCTGGCAGATGGGCGATACCGGTCCATGCGGGCCATGCACGGAAATTTTTTACGACCATGGTCCTGAAGTCGCTGGAGGTCCACCGGGTTCTGCAGAGGAGGACGGCGATCGCTATATTGAAATCTGGAATCTGGTCTTCATGCAGTTCAACCGCGACGAAGCGGGCACGCTGCATCCTCTGCCCAAACCATCTGTGGATACTGGCATGGGTCTGGAACGAATCTCGGCAGTGATGCAAAACGTCCATAGCAATTATGAAATTGACCTGTTCCAGGCATTGATTCATGCTGCGGCGCGTGTCACCAGCAGCGCCGATTTAACCGATAACTCGCTCAAAGTAATTGCCGATCACATTCGCGCCTGCGCTTTCCTCATCACCGATGGCATCATTCCAGGCAACGAGGGGCGCGGCTATGTGCTGCGTCGAATCATCCGCCGTGCCATTCGCCACGGCTACCGCTTAGGCCAGAAACAGCCCTTCTTTCACTTGCTGGTAGCGGATCTGACGGCAGCGATGGGGGCCGCCTATCCGGAATTGGTCTCTGCCCAGACCCGTGTCACCGCTGTAATCAAACAGGAAGAAGATCGCTTTGCCGAAACCCTCGAACACGGCATGGGCATTCTGGAACAGGCATTGCAATCAGGCAGCAAAATCCTTGATGGTGCCACCGCGTTCAAACTATACGACACCTTCGGCTTCCCGCTGGATTTGACCACCGATTTAGGCCGTGAACGTGGCTTTACCGTGGACACGGCCGGTTTTCATGCCGCTATGGAAGCACAACGCAAACGTGCGCGTGCTGCCAGCAAATTCTCCATGCAGGCTGGCATGCACTTCGATGGCCAAGCTACAGAATTTCATGGTTATGACACGCTGAATCTGGAAAGCCGCATCCTCGCCTTATATCGGGAGGGAAGCCCGGTGGAAAGCATCCATGCTGGTGAAACGGCGGTCGTCGTACTTGACCGCACACCGTTCTATGCCGAATCCGGCGGCCAGGTAGGCGACGGTGGCGAACTGCTCAGCAGTACCAGCACATTCAGCGTGGACGATACTCAAAAAATTCAGCCTGATGTGTTCGGACACAACGGCCTGCTTCAATCCGGCAGCCTCAAACTTGGCGATATCGTCACTGCGCAAGTGGATGCGGAAGCACGCAGCCGCGCGGCCGCTAATCACTCAGCCACCCATCTCCTGCATGCTGCGTTGCGCCATGTTCTGGGCACCCATGTCACGCAAAAAGGCTCACTCGTAGACGCTGCCCGGACACGTTTCGACTTCGCCCACAGTGAGGCCGTCAATGCCGTGCAGTTAACGCAAATCGAAGATCTGGTGAACCGCGAAATCCGTCGCAACGTCATCGTTGAAACACAATTGATGAACTATGATGCAGCCATAGCGCACGGCGCCATGGCATTATTCGGCGAAAAATACGGCGATGAAGTTCGGGTCATCGGTATGGGAGAGTTTTCAACCGAACTGTGTGGCGGCACACATGCGAGCCGTAGCGGCGATATCGGTTTGTTCAAGATCGTATCTGAATCCGGAGTCGCCGCAGGCATCCGTCGCATTGAAGCTGTTACCGGGCCTACCGCATTGGCTTTGACGCAATCGCAACATCAGCAGATTCTGGAGGCGTCCGCTTTGCTCAAAGCCCCTCCCCAAGAGCTGCAGCAAAAAATTGCGCAGACTGTGGAGAATGTCAAACACCTGGAAAAGGAACTGGAACGACTCAAATCCCGACTGGCTGCGGCACAAGGTGACGACCTCCTCAGCCAAGCCATCACAATCGGCGAGATAAAAGTACTGGCAGCGATACTGGATGGCGCAGACGTCAAAACTTTGCGCGAAACCGTGGATAAGCTCAAAGATAAACTCAAATCCTGCGCAATCGTGCTGGGCAGCGCCGCGGATGGCCGTGTGACCCTGATTGCCGGCATAACCCCGGATCTGACCAGTAAACTAAAGGCGGGGGAACTGGCCAATTTTGTAGCCAGTCAGGTTGGCGGTAAAGGCGGCGGCCGCCCGGACATGGCCCAGGCCGGCGGTACCGAGCCAGCACAATTACCTGCTGCCTTGGAGTCTGTTGCGGGTTGGGTGGCGCAACGTCTGAGCTAAATGAGTGCATTCTTCCGGACATTCCAGTTAAATTTTCGACATATTGTGTCAATCGTCCGTCTTGAAATCGTCTGGTTGCCCAAGCGTTTGTTAGCAAGGGCTTAGCTTGGCACATTACGATGGAATGGCACATATTTTGCGTGATATAGCCCATAAAATCCTGCAGGTTTATCGGGAGTCCACTACTTATGTTCAACATTCTGTCCAAGCTGCGTAAAAGCACCACCGAATCAGATCCGCTCGACAATGAGAAGACGGTCACGCGCTGGATCAATGATTTGCCGGCTGGGAATGTGTTGAATGCGCACGAACAAGTATTAATCAAACTTGCCGCATTCAATTCCAAAGGGACTCAATATAACAAGGAGCGTCTCGCGGTAGTAATGCTGCTGGACGAATACGCTCGGGCACTACAGACCTCGTTGAGCCAGCAATATTTGCGCAATTCACGTATGTCACGCATCATGGAAAGCCGCCTCTGGAATGCGGTTTACAAATTTTATTGGGAAGTTGCCCGCGCTTATCACGGCTTCATCATGAGTTATGTTGAGAACCCCGCAGCCAATCCTTTACATGAATTTATCCCTCAACTCACTTTGCGCACCCTGTGTAATTTGGGAGGCGTGTTCACATGGCATTACTTGCGTTACGAGAAACCTGCGGACAAACTCTGGCTACGATTACATAACCTCTATCGTGTTGCCGAATTCGAAGGCTTCAGTAAAACCGAGCTTGTCCCATACGCATCCAGCGGCAAACCAACATGCTGTGCAGATCAATATCACCGCATCCTGCTATTAGGTCAGCTGGATACCAGTGTGCTGTATCCGAAACAGATAGAAATGGCCGATCGATGGCTCAATGAATGGTCACATCTGATCGGACAGGAATCGAAATTCAATTCCGATACCCATACACTGTATGTGGCGCTCTCCGATGACGTAGGTGCGCGCCGCATACGCAACACCGAATTTTCCGAATCCTGCCGTTTTATAGAGGTTGGCAAACTTCACAAGCAAATTCAGCAGAGCCGCAACGCACTGCAAAATGGCAAATCTCCCGCGCTATTGGGCCTGGGTGAGGATTGCCGGTTGCCCGACTGCTTTGAAATACTCGATTATGCAGAACGCCAATGGGGCCCTCCAGATAATCGGGAGCAGCGCAAAAGTCAGCGTACTGCGATCAAGAAAATCATTGACGTCGTACATGGTTTCAATGAAATCTGCGCTGTCGTGAAACAGGGTCACAATGGAGCAGATGTGCTCCACGAAATCGACGTCGGACTCAAATATGACGAGATGATCGACATGAAACTCTATGGCTTCGTGACCGAATCCACACGCACACGCAATCGCCACGCCACCCCCGCACCTACTGAAAAAACGCCGCCGCATGAACGCTGGGTGATGGAAAACATGAGCGAACAAAGTCTGGGCGCCAGCGTCCCCGCAAAATCCAACGATTGGGGCCGGCTTGGAAGCATGGTAGCCCTCAAAACAGAACGCGATACCGGATGGAAAATTGGCGTAATGCGGCGTTTATTACACACCGACGACGATATGCTCCAGATCGGCATCGAGGTGTTGAGTCTCAAACCCCAAATGGTATTGCTACGCCCTCTGTCATCCAGTGCTTTACCGGGTTATACGGTGGACGGCGTGGAAACAACAGACACCACCCTACCTGTACCAGTCATTTTGGTCTCGCAATCCAGCGACAGTCAGGGAGAATTGCTACTGGAAGCAGCGCAATATGCATCGGGACGCAGCTTTGAGTTAAATACCGGCGCGCAGAAAAAAACAGTCCGTCTGCAAGATGCGATCGAGAACGGTGATGGATGGATGCGCGTAGCTTTCGTTATCGTAGCGGACGAAATTGCGAACTAAGCGTGCAATTTCAATACCTGTGTCAACCACACGCGAATAGCCGAAATTTCATCTTCACATACACTGTGAGCCATTGGATATACCTGCCATTCAACCTCAAAACCGCAGGCAGTCAGTTCATTTCGGCTTCGCTCAGCAAGCTGTAACGGCACCACGCCATCCTGCGCCCCGTGTGCCATGAATACCAGTAGCGTTTGAATACCCGTCGCGCATCGTTCATTCAAGTCTTCCATGAGCGGCAGATATGCAGACAATGCCATGACCCCGCCCAATGCCTGCTCCCGCACCAGACCGGCATGCAACGCCAGCGCTCCGCCCTGTGAAAACCCGGCGACAATTATGCGTGACGAGGTAATGCCACGTGACAGCTCCTGCGCGATCAGATCATCTACAATCCGCCTTGATTGATCCAGACCCAAGGCATCCTCACCCTCATCCAGCCGGCTGTCGCGAATGTCATACCAGGCCGGCATTACGTAACCGCCATTCACGCTAACGGGTCGTTGTGGCGCATGGGGCAATATGAAGCGCACTCCCTGGAGATCGAGCATCTGCACTACCGGTAAAAAATCGTGTCCGTCCGCACCTAATCCATGCAACCAGATCACGCTGGCCTCGACAGGCCGACCGCCGGCAATAA
>JBDSHM010000067.1:0-10097 GCA_039918495.1 Sulfuriferula sp.
GAGGTGGCAAAGAAGTATTTAATTGACTAATAATGAATTACGCAATTTACTTTACTCCAGCCGACCAGACAATTGGTCACCTAGGAACTTTAATAGCTGGACTCGATCCATTATTGCAGATGCAATATTCAGGATTTGCCGCTGTTAGCGCAGTAACTGTCTACGAATTGGAAATTAAAGAAATATTCCGTTAATTTGCAGAAAATAAGAATAAAGTTTTCGGACATTTTGTTGATAGCCATTTCAAACGTATTAATGGGAGAATTGGCCTTTCCGATCTCAAACAAGAACATTTACCACGATTCGGTGACAAGTATCTTAAGAAATTTGAGAATCTGTTGTCATCCGAAGAGATTAAATATCTCCGCACTCATCACCAAAGTGTTAAAAGCAGCTATGGTAATCTAATTGCATGGTGTCATGGATTTGCACATCAAGGTCTAGTTCCACCCAACGCAACTTTCACAGAAGTACAACGATCCTATGATTGTGGAAAGAAAGTAATTGATGCACTTGCGCAAGCACTTGTCAGATAATCTGACCTGATTACTGCCAGTAACTGGATGCACGCACCGGCGAACTAGTAATTACTCGAACACTTGGCTGAGCGTCTGCCTACGGCCCCTCGGTCTGAGCAACATTTAATACTAGTTTACGCAATCGAAGCCGACGGCTTCTATCGTGTCGTTTTCAACACCATATCCGCATACCCATAAAAAAAGCGCACCGAAGTGCGCTTTTTCGCCAACCAAAGTATGTCAGTTGCGGTTGCCGGAAAACGCCATCAGCAAATTCAACAGATTGACAAAGATATTGTAGATATCCAGGTAAAGTGCCAGCGACGCCATCACGTAGTTGGTCTCGCCGCCATTCACGATCCGGCTCACGTCATAGAGGATATAACCGGAGAAAATCATGATGGCAATGGCCGAAATCGCCAGCGATGCGGCTGGTACCTGGAAGAAAATATTCGCCACCGAGGCGATCACCAGCATCACCAGGCCCACGAACAAAAACTTGCCCATGAAGCTGAAGTCCTTCTTGGTCACCGTCGCAATACCAGCCAGCGTGAAGAAGATCACGCCGGTTCCGCCCGCCGCCATGCCGATCAGCTGTGAGCCATTACGGAAGTGCAGCGCCGCCTGTAGTATGGGGCCCAGCATCAAGCCGAACAGAAAGGTCACGCCCAGCAGCAGAATGACGCCCAGGCTGTTATTGCGGTTTTTCTGGATGCCGTAGAACATGCCGAACATGACGGCCAGCATGCCGACCATGGCGATGACCGGATGTTGTGCCATGAAAGCAAAATTCAAACTCAGGCCCATCCATGCGCCGATTACTGTCGGGATCATGGTGAGACTCAGCATCATGTAAGTGTTGCGCAGGACTTTATTTTGCGCTAGCGCCAGTTGCGCAGACTGACTGTTCATTTGCAGATCGGGTTGCATGCTTACCTCCATTTATTCACTACACATTGATACAGACTAGCCGACGTGGCATTAAGTTGCAAACACTATTAGGATCGGGGCGCCGGCACGGTAAAATATGCACATGAATGCTCCCACCTCGCACACCCCCATGATGCAGCAATACCTGCGCATCAAGGCAGAACACCCCGATATGCTGCTGTTTTACCGCATGGGCGATTTTTACGAGCTTTTTTATGAAGATGCTGTACGCGCGTCGCAGTTGCTGGGGATTACCCTGACCGCGCGCGGTGCATCGGCGGGCACACCGATCAAAATGGCTGGTGTGCCTTATCATGCGGCCGAGCAGTATCTGGCACGCCTGGTGAAACTCGGGTTGTCGGTCGCCATCTGCGAGCAGGTAGGCGACCCCGCAACCAGCAAAGGCCCGGTGGAGCGCCGCGTAGCGCGCATCGTCACCCCCGGTACGCTGACCGATGCGGCATTGCTCGACGACCATCGCGACAGCCTGTTGCTGTCCATATACGCCGATGGCAACACGCTGGGGCTGGCGTGGCTGAATTTATCCAGCGGCAGCCTGCGGGTGACTGAAATCCCCGGCACGCAACTCGCGGCTGAACTGGAGCGTATCCATCCCGCCGAACTTCTGGTGGCGGAAGGATTTTCGCATGCCGCGCTGGCCTCCTACCCTGCCCTGCGTGCCCTGCCCGCCTGGCAGTTTGACCATGAACGGGCAACTGAGATGCTTACCCGGCAATTCGCCACGCATGACCTGCAAGCGTTCGGCTGCGCGCAGATGCCCGCATCGATTGCCGCCGCCGGAGCCTTGCTGCAATATGCGCAGGCCACCCAGCGCGGTCTGCTGCCGCATATCACCGGGCTGGCAGTGGAGCGCCAGAGCGAGTTTGTGCTGATGGATGCTGCCACTCGCCGCAATCTGGAAATTTCCGAAACCTTGCGTGGCGAAACCAGCCCCACCCTGCTCTCGTTACTCAACACATGCGTGACCAGCATGGGCACGCGTCGGCTGCGCCACTGGCTGCATCATCCGCTGCGCGATCGCGTCGTGCTGCTACTGCGCCAGGATGCGATCAATGGCCTGCTGGAGCAATCCGGCGCACGCGACAAACTGCACAAGGTGTTGCAAAGCTGTGTGGATATCGAGCGCATCGGCGGCCGCATCGCGCTCGCCAGCGCACGCCCGCGCGATTTATCCGGTCTGCGCGACACGCTGGCCCTGTTGCCGGCAATCTGCACTCAGTTGGCTCAATGGGATAATCCCTTGCTGGCAGCCGCCAACACGGCCTGCGCGCCGCAGCATGCAACCTACGATCTGCTCGCCCGCGCCATCCGTCCGGAGCCCGCCAGTATCATCCGCGAGGGCGGCGTCATTGCCGATGGTTACGATGCCGATCTGGACGAATTGCGCGGCCTGCAAACCCACAGCGGCGAATTTCTCATCGCCCTCGAAGCGCGCGAACGTGAACGCAGCGGTATCGCCAATCTCAAGGTCGAATACAACAAGGTGCACGGTTTCTATATCGAGGTGAGCCGCGCACAAAGCGATAAGGTTCCGGATGATTATCGCCGCCGCCAGACATTGAAAAATGCCGAACGCTATATCACACCGGAGCTGAAGGCCTTTGAGGATAAGGCGCTGTCGGCTTCGGAACGGGCGCTGGCGCGTGAAAAACAGCTCTATGATGCGCTCTTGCAGGCGCTGCTGCCCGGCCTGCCGGCATTGCAAAACCTGGCTGCCGCGCTGGCTGATCTGGATGTGTTATGTACCCTGGCGGAACGCGCGCAGACGCTGGGTTATTGCGTGCCGCAATTCACCGATGAGGCCGTGATCGAGATTTGCGGCGGACGCCACCCGGTGGTGGAATCGCGCATCGACGCTTTCATCCCCAACGACACGCTGCTATCGCGCACGCGCCAGATGTTGCTGATTACCGGCCCCAACATGGGCGGCAAATCCACCTACATGCGTCAGACAGCGCTGATCGCGCTGCTGGCTTGCTGCGGCAGTCTGGTGCCGGCGGAAAGCGCCCGCATCGGTCCGATCGACCAGATTTTCACGCGTATCGGCAGTTCCGACGATCTCGCCGGGGGGCGTTCCACTTTTATGGTGGAAATGACCGAAACCGCGCATATCCTGCACAACGCCACCGACAATAGCCTGGTTCTGCTTGATGAAATCGGGCGCGGCACCTCCACCTTTGACGGCCTTGCGCTGGCCTGGGCTGTGGCGCGCCAGCTGGCGGAAAAAATCCACGCGCATACGCTGTTCGCCACGCATTATTTCGAACTCACCCGCCTGCCGCTGGAATGGCGCCAGATCGTCAATGTGCATGTCGAGGCCATTGAACACAAGGATCGGATCGTGTTTCTGCACAGCGTGAAAGACGGCCCGGCCAGCCAGAGTTACGGCTTGCAAGTCGCCGCGCTGGCAGGTGTACCGGCAAGCGTGATCCAGGCTGCACGCCGGCATCTGGTCGCCCTGGAACAAGGCGCCACGCACAACGATCAGCAGCCCGACCTGTTTGACGCGCCGACAACGCAAACCACTCCCCATCCGGTGCTCACACAATTGGCAGGGATTGAACCGGACAACCTCAGCCCGAAAGCCGCACTGGAAGCCCTGTATCAATTAAAAACCTTGCTGGACGAATAGTCTCTATCAATGCGGCGTCGGCGTGACGTTATCCGCATCAGCATCGATCGGCCACAACGTATGCGTATCCAGCAATAGCCGGTAACGGGCTTCAGCTGCTTCCAGTCGCGCGCTGATCTCGGCAAGCTGGGTTTCCTGCATCAGGCGGCGCGCAGTCAGCACATCCGACAAGCCGCTTTCACCCAGGCTGTAGGCCCGGGCAATCAGATCCGCATTACTGCGCATGGCTGCCGCAGCTTGCTGCGCCGACTGCCAGGCCTGATAGGCCGACCGCGCAGTGAGCCAGCTGCTGGTGGTTTCGGTCCTGATTTTGGTCAGCACGCCGGCTTCGCGCTCGGCTGCGACTTCGCTATTGGCGAGCGCCTTTGCCTGACTTGCAGTCCGTCCCGCCCCCGGTAGCGGAATCACCAGATTCACGCCGATCAAGCGTTCTTCACCCCCGCGTTCCGAGCCATAACGGATACCGATGGCAGGATCGGGCACTCGATCCGCCTCACTGCGCGCCAGCAGCAGGCGGCTATGTTCGGTCTCGCCGCGCGCCAGGGACAATTCATGATTGTCCGACAGCACGAGCTGCATCCAGTAATCGAGTCCCTGGTTAACCGGCACAGGCTCCGGTAACTCAGGGGCGGCGGGCAATTGAATGGAAGGATAACGTTGTGTCAATTCGTTCGCAGCAATGGTGACGCGCATATGCGATTGAGCCAGCTGTGCCTCGGCCTGCGACAGTGCCGCCTGTGCCTGCAATTGTTCCAGCCGCGCCGCATCGCCGGCCTTGATACGTTTTTTCACCACGCCAAGCTGATCGCGCAACAAGCCCACCTCGGTCTGCCACTGTTTTTGCTGATTGAATGCACGCAACCAGACGAACCAGGATTTGAGCAACATCCGCCCTGATTCATGCAGTGCATCGCCGTAAACGACATGTGCCTGCGCCATGCCCTGATCACCCAGTTTGCCGTCTATACTAGATTTACCAGGCAGGCGCAGACTGCGTTCAAGCCCAACACTCCACTCGAAAAACTGCCCGGAAGGCGACGTATTCACCCGACGTTGGGCGCTATCGACACGCACGTTGGTTTCATAGCTGCCGTCGCGCAGATAATCACGTTCGGCCGATGCCACCCCTATGCTGGTATGGGCGGCGCGTACCATTGGTGTGTTTTCCAGCGCCTTTCTTACTTCAGCGATTGGCGGCAGATCGGGATAATTCTGATAAGTCTGTGCCAATGCCGGAAAAGATAACGTGGCGATCAGCACCGCCAGTAAAGTGGGCTTCATACGAATCTCCCGAACCCTTGCACATCGACCATCCAATACATCACTTCCGGATGCGGCCAATTGGTTTTCAATAATTCCAGCAGCTGTGCCGCGTCGTCACGCTGCATCAGCGTATCCACGCGCACCCGCCGAGCGCGACCGCGCACTGCTTCCGCTGCGGTTGTCATCTTTTGCGATTGGCCATGGCCGCTGACTTCCATGCTGGTAAAACTGCTTACCCATTCGGGATGTTCCAGCAGGGTATCGAGCACGGCTTCTTCCAGTGCGACGGGCAAGATCAAAGTGAGTTGAATATGGCTACTGGTCATGAGAGTTTCTCCGTGCGTGCAACACCAAAGCGTCGATAAAGGATGGGCAGCAGCACCAGTGTTAACAGGGTGGAAGTGACCAGGCCGCCAATCACGACAATGGCCAGCGGTTTCTGGATTTCAGATCCCGGCCCGCTCGCAAACAGCAAGGGCACCAGGCCAAAGGCGGCGATCATGGCTGTCATCAGCACCGGGCGAAGACGGCGCCGCGCGCCTTCCACCACTACCTGATTGAGCGCCATGCCTTCACTCAGCAATTGATTGAAATAACTCACCAGCATCACACCATTCAGTACAGCGATGCCCAGCAGCGCGATGAAGCCTACCGACGCCGGGACCGACATGTATTGTCCGGAAATCCACAGCGCGAACACGCCGCCAATCAGCGCAAACGGCACATTGGTCAACACCAGCAATGCCTGTCGAACTGAACGGAAGGTGGCGAACAACAACAGGAAAATCGCTCCCAGTGCGACCGGCACGACAATGCCCAGCCGTTTGGCTGCGCGCTGCTGATTTTCGAACTGGCCGCCCCATACCGTGGTGTAACCGCTGGGCAATTTGATCTTGGCAGCCACCGCCTGCCTGGCCTCATCCACAAAACCCACCAGATCGCGACCGCGCACGTTGGCCTGAACAACGACAAAACGCGCACCATTCTCGCGGTCCACCTTGACCGGCCCATCGGTATGACGAAGCCGGGCTACCTCGCTCAACGGAATACTGCGGCCATCCGGCAAGGTCAGCCGCAACGACTCGAACAGCGCCGGCGAGGCGCGTAAGTCTTCCGTCCCACGCAATACCAACGGGGTACGACGCACGCCTTCCAGCACAATACCCAGTGGCTTGCCTTCGAGCTGAATACGCAGGTCATTCTGAATATCGTCGGCATTGAGACCGAAACGGCCTGCCGCCAGACGATCCACCTTGATTTGCAGAAATTGCACGCCTTCATTCTTGGTCGTGACCACATCCTGAGCACCCGGGATGGTTTTCAGTATGCCTTCCACCTCGCCGGCCAGACGATTCAGCGTGGCGAGATCGGGGCCGAAAATTTTCACGGCAAGATCGCCACGCACGCCGGTCAGCATCTCCGATACGCGCATCTCTATCGGTTGGGTAAACGCGATGTTGATGCCGGGAAAATCCTGCATGACTTTGCGTATCTGGTCGGTGAGCCATTCTTTGTCCGGCTTGCGCCATTGATTGCGCGGTTTCAGCACCAGAAAGGTGTCGGTCTCGTTAAGCCCCATCGGGTCCAGGCCCAGCTCGTCCGAACCGGAACGCGCAACAATCCCTTTCACTTCCGGCACCCGCGCCATGATCGCGCGCTCCACGCGCAGGTCGGTATCCACCGTCTGCTCCAGACTGATGGAAGGCAGTTTCTGCAATTGCAGGATGAGGTCGCCCTCGTCCATCACCGGCATGAAAGTCTTGCCGATCAGCGTGTAAACGAAGACCGTCGCCAGCAGTGCAAACAGCGCCACACCGATGACGATTCGGGCATGCGCCAGCGACCAGTCCAGGCTCGGCCGATACAGCGCCATGGCTTTACGCACCAGCCATGGGTCCTTGTGGGCACCCTGTTTGAGCAGCCACGAGGCCAGTACCGGAATCACCGTGAGCGAAAGCAGCAGCGAGGCGGACAGTGCAAACACGATGGTCATCGCCACCGGCACAAACAACTTGCCTTCCAGACCCTGCAGGGTAAGCAGCGGGAAAAATACAATAATGATGATGAAAATACCCGAGGCCACCGGTGTCACCACTTCGCGCACTGCCCGATAGATCACATGCAGCTTGGGTAGCCGGGTCGCGCCCTTGTCATGTGCCAGATGCGTGACGATGTTTTCCACCACCACCACCGCAGCGTCCACCAGCATGCCTATGGCGATGGACAAACCGCCCAGACTCATCAGATTGGCCGACATCCCGAACTGGCGCATAAGGATAAAAGTGGCCAATGCCGCCAGCGGCAGCACCATGGCCACAACAACGGCGGCTCTGAGGTTGCCGAGGAACAGCACCAGCAGAATCACCACCAGGATAATGGCTTCGGCTAACGCATCGGATACGGTGGAGATGGCGCGTTCCACCAGGCTGCCGCGGTCATAAAACACACTGATTTTGACACCGGCTGGCAGCGTCTTTTCGATTTCGGCCAGTTTGGCACGCACTCCCTGCACAACCTGTTGCGCATTGGCTCCGCGCAGTCCCAACACCAGCCCTTCTGCCGCTTCGCCCTTGCCATCCTTGGTAACTGCCCCGTAGCGCGTCAGGCTGCCAATCTGCACGGTGGCAACATCACCCACGCGTACCGGAATCCCATCGCGGTTCGTGACGACAATATTGCGCACATCATCCAGGGTCTTGATGGCACCTTCCACGCGCACGACCAGCACTTCCTCGCCAGCCCGCAGACGTCCGGCACCATCGTTGCGGTTGTTCATCTCCAGCGCCTGTTGCAGATCGGACAAACGCACGCCGCGCGCGGCGAGTTGTGCGTTATCCGGCGCGACTTCAAAGGTGCGCACCAGGCCGCCCAGGGTATTCACATCGGCCACGCCGGGCAGGGTACGCAACTGCGGGCGTATCACCCAATCCAGCAACGAGCGCCGCTCAGCCAGCGACAGCTTGCCGCCTTCCACTGTGAACATGTACATCTCGCCCAGTGGCGTGGTGATCGGCGCCAGACCGCCCGTCGTCCCGGCTGGGAGGCTGGCCAGAACGCTGCCCAGACGCTCCGCCACCTGCTGGCGCGCCCAGTAAATATCAGTGCCATCCTCGAAATCGATGGTGATATCCGCCAGCGCATATTTGGAAATGGAGCGCAGCATATGCTGCTTTGGTATGCCCAGCATCTCCGTTTCGATGGGTGCCACAATCCGCGCTTCCACTTCCTCCGGCGTCATGCCCGGGGCTTTCATGATCAATTTCACCTGGGTAGTAGACACATCCGGAAAAGCATCAATCGGCAAGTTCTTGAATGCCACAGCGCCTGCCCCGATCAGCATCAGTGTCAGCACGGCAACCAGCAGACGCTGGGTCAGCGAAAATTCGACGAGTTTGTTTAGCATCTCATTCTCCGCCTTCCCCGCCTATGCCCATCCACACCGCCTTGATTTGTGCGACGCCCTGCACCGCAACTTGCGCGCCGTGCTTGAGTGCGCCATCGACTCGAGCGGTATCACCGCTTTGTCCCAGCACCTTGACCGCCACCGGCGTAAAGCCCCGGGCGCTGTGCACGAACACATAGGATTTACCTTGCTGCATGGCGATCGCGGCTGCCGGAATCTGCCAGCCACTCGCTGCGGCCTGGGCGATACTCGCCTGCACAGCCCGACCCGCCATCAGTCCATTCAGATCGCCGTGCACATCAGCACGTACGCTCACGGTCTGGCTCATCGACGCCGCGCGCGCCACCGACAGCACTCGACCCGTGGCATTTCTACCGCTGATCGTGACCACCTCTCCGGGCCGAATGACGGCGGCATCCTTGGCGGGAACACTGATTTCCAGCCAGAGCGGGTCGAGCTTCGCCACTTTGAACAGCGCAGTCGCGGCATCAACACGCTGGCCCGGTGTTGCGGATACTTCCAGAACCACGCCCGAGATCGGCGCCACCAAAGTGATTTCCGCGCTTGCCGCACGTCCTGCTTCCATCTGCCGAATCAGGCTTTCCGGCACACCCAGCATGCGCAGGGACTGGCGCTGTTCAACCAGCATGGCATTCGCGCCCAGATAAGCGGCATGCGTTGCCTGCTGTCGGGCCGCAGGAATAATGCCGTCGGCCAGCAGTTGATTGTCGCGTTGCAGATTTTGTCGCGCCAGTTGGGCCTGGACGGCAGCCTGCACCAGATTGCGCTGGGCTTCGGCAAGGCCGGGACTGGCGAGATGCGCCAAGGGTTGACCCGCTTTGACGGTATCGTTGCTGGCAACCAAAACATTGCTGATCAGCCCCATCATGGGCGCCGCCACCACCCGCATCTGTCCGGCCGGTACACTCACCGTGGCAGGATAAGCCGCTCCTTGCGCGTGGCTTGCGGCATCGACCGCCACTGTGCGGATACCCAGGGTTTGCTGCTGTACGGCGCTCATGGCGATATCGCTCGCGGCGTGCGCCGTTAACGCGGATGCCAGACACAGGCTGGCCGCCAAATATTGGAATTTCATGTTTGTCCTTTGATGAGGCAATACGACACGCGCAGGCGTGTCCAATCAATTACGAATACGGGCATGCAGAACTAAACGCTCTGTATCGAATCAGCGGAGATGCGCGCCAGGCGGCGCGTGAGGCGGGGGGAGGAAATGGAAACCGGAAGGATGCGGCACAATTGCTGCCAGATATGCAAATAAGGGTGGAGCTGTGGCCAGAGGCAGCGCGAAGGCGGTCGCTTTCATGCCTGG